>CAZOPG010000102.1:0-6925 GCA_964581585.1 uncultured Planctomycetaceae bacterium
GTTTGATCCGGTACGAATGAATAACTGAACCACCCATGAAAAGGTTGATTAAGATGGATGCCTGGCAATGCATTATTTGTATTTGCTTCGATTTCATCAATAAAACCAGAAAATTCAAACTTTACAGTATTCGCAGCCACAGGGACTATTGACCACAATAGTACAAAAAGAAGTATTAGTATCTTCATTTCCTAATTCTCCTTAAAACTTATACAAACTGATATTTACCATTTCAAACACTTAAAAATATGATTTTACTGTTTTGTCATCATTGTCTGTAAATTTATCAAATTTATCTTGAATTGTCAAGGTTTTACTCCCGTTGCTTCTTCAATATTTATCTGCCTACGTCACTGCGAGCGCAGCGCGGCAGTCTCAAAACTCGAAAGCCAGAGATTGCCGCATCGGCCTTTGGCCTCCTCGCAATGACAACCCACACATAGGAAAACCCCCGAAGCAGGCTTCGGGGCTAAACAAATGACTCTATCTTCTTTTCACAACTGGCTTTTGTTAATTCCTGCAGTAGTCTCACCCGTTCGGCTAAATACTCCAACTGTTCTTTTGTGATTTCGTAAGAATCTTTGTATCTGGCATCGATGTATGCTTTTCTTAATAAATTAAAAGCTTTTTTCTGCTCGTTGGTATCCATCGGAAAAACGGTGCCGAATTCAGTATTATAACTGACGGCCTTTCGGCCGAGTCTGACTAAATCATGCGTCCTGAAACGATAATTAACAAAGACCAACGTAGCTGTAGAATATAAACTCTCCGTAGCTTGATGAAGATTAAAAGCTGCCTCCTTATTCCATTCCTTTTCTAAGGCATGTTCAAAGAGTCCATAAAAGCGTTTTGCTTTTTCAAACCACTGATTGAAATGATCCTGAGCGATTTGTTTTCGTTCGGCTGGTGTGAGGAGTTTGATTTTGCCGAGACTGTATTTGCTGTGCTTTCTATATAGCTGGATACCTTCCTTTTTGATATCAGTAAAGAAGTAATGACCTTCGGTTATCATATGATTTACATAGCTAAAGGTATGATAAATTATGCCGTATGGGGTTTTTACCTTTTCTGTTGCTTCGATAGCCTTTTCCACACTGTCGTGGAGATTGGGGTCTTCGGAGGTTTTCTTGTCTTTGGCAGCTACGAGGATATCGAAGTCGGATTCATAGACGTGGATAGCGTTTCCTTCTATATGGGCATCTTCGACCCAGTTGCCGCGAGCGAAACTACCAAAAAGGACAATCATTCGAACATCAGGGATTTTTTCAAGGATAATATCCCGAATAATAGCAAGTTCAGCCTGTTTATGTTCTGGTAAATGTTCGAGGGAATTCTTCATATATGGGATATTATAGGTAGTTAAAACGGAACAGTAAAGCGGAAAAAGATTGTATATTTCCCTTTTCTGGATTCCTGCCTTCGCAGGAATGACAAGTTCGTGATGACTTTGCAGACATTATAACGGAGGCTTACAGAAGCGGTAACTATTTCAATATAACTTTTCTGTTGCCTTTGGTGATGGTACCGATCTTATAAACAGTCTCGCCGAAGCTGGTAAGTTTGGCGGCGATAGAATTTGCAAAATCGGGAGCGACAGCAAGCACATAACCGATTCCCATATTGAAGACGCGGAACATTTCATCCTCTTCGACGGGGCCGGCCTGTTGCAAGAATGGGAACACCGGTGGAACGGGCCAGGCACTTTTTTTGATGACAGCATTGCAGTTCTTCGGCAAAACCCGTGGGATATTTCCAACCAGGCCACCGCCGGTAATATGAGCCATCGCGTGAACTACCTGCTTAACTTTATATTGTGAAAGAAGCTTTACAACCGGGCGAACATAAATTCGAGTCGGCTCAAGCAGAGCCTGGCCTACAGTTGTGCCAATCTGGTCAATATGATCTGTCATTTTCAACTTGTTTTTCTTGAAACATATCTGCCGAACCAGAGAAAAACCGTTAGAGTGGATTCCGCTTGAGGCCAGGCCTAGAAGTACATCGCCTGGCCGGGTTTTTGATCCATCGATCATTTTATTTTTTTCGACTATGCCGACAGCGAACCCTGCCATATCGAATTCATTCCTGCGGTAAATGTCCGGCATCTCGGCTGTTTCTCCTCCGATGAGTGCGCAATCGGCCAACTTACAACCGGCAGCTATGCCTTCGACCATCTGGGCGATTATTTCAGGTTCGAGCTTGTTTACGGCCAGATAATCGAGAAAGAATAAAGGCTCGGCTCCCTGAACAATCATATCATTTACACTCATCGCGACAAGGTCAATTCCAACGGTGTTATATTTCTTTACCATCTGAGCAAGCTGAACCTTTGTGCCCACGCCGTCAGTACATGCAACTAGAATCGGATTTTTGTAATTCTTTCTGAAGAGTTTTTCATTGTAGTCGAGGCGGAACATTCCAGCAAAACCGCCTGGAAGGTCAATAACCCGCGGGCCAAACGTACTCTGAACGGATGATCGGATACGCTCAACCATAGTGTCGTTGGCGTCAATACTCACCCCAGATTGTTCGTAACTTAGATATTCAGCCATTATATTGTTATCTGCTCGTCTTCAAAAAGCTGCATTTGGTGACGTTCCATTGTGAATTTGTTTACAATTGTTTTTATTGGAATCGGATATTTTCCACTCCAGCAAGCGTTACAGTAGTGTTCCGGCAGTGATACACAAGACAGCATCCCCTCCAGAGACAGGTACCCGATAGAGTCAACCTTCAGATAATCCTTTATTTGATCCATATCCTTGTTGTTGGCCAGCAGTTCTTCTTTTGTTGGAAAATCTACTCCATAAAAGCAGGGATGCCGCAGGGGCGGACAGCTGACTCGCATGTGGATTTCTTTTGCACCGGCCTGACGAATAGCCTTTATCTTGCCTTTTGTGGTTGTGCCTCTGACTATTGAGTCATCGACAACAATGACTCTTTTTCCCTTTACAGCTTCGGCTATTACAGCTAATTTCAACTTGACGGCAAGATCCCTCATATCCTGCCTGGGCGAAATAAATGTTCTTCCGACATAGTGGCTTCTGACAAAGCCCATCTCAAATGGAATTCCGCTTTCATTTGCGAATCCGATTGCTGCCGGAGTGCCTGAATCAGGGATTGGAATGACAACATCGGCATCTGCGGGATGCTCTTTTGCGATTCTTGCTCCGAACCGTTTGCGGACATCATAAACGCTTTCGCCAAAAATTTTGCTGTCTTGCCTGGCAAAATAGACATGTTCAAAAATACAGTGAGCCGGGCTGACAGAACCGGGCTCGATGAAAAATCTGCTGCTGAGACCGTCTTTATCAAGCGTAACGATTTCTCCCGGCTCCACATCACGAATGAACTCGGCATCGATCACGTCAAAAGCACAGCTTTCGCTGGCAACGACATAACAGCCCTCTTTGGTTTTGCCGATGCTCAATGGCCTGATGCCGAATGGGTCGCGGGCAGCTTCGATACGGTCGGGAAAAAGGAACAGCAGACAATATGCCCCCTGAAGATGATTCAGAACGTCACCAAGCGGATCGCGTTTCGTTATATGGGTCGGTTTTGCCAAAAGATGTATGATAACTTCCGTATCATTTGTTGTTTTGAAGATATGGCCATAGGCTTCGTATTCATCCCTGAGCAGAGTTGCGTTGATTAAGTTGCCGTTATGAGCCACGGCTACCTGTCCTCTGGAATATTCACAAAGAAGCGGTTGGGCATTTGCGGGGTTGCTTGAGCCGGTAGTGGAATAGCGGACATGACCGATGGCCATGGGGTTGGCCAGTTTTTGCATCACGCCTCTACTTGAGCGAAAAACCCTTCCCACGGTTCCCATGCCGGTAAAGCATTTGATGTATTCGCCGTCGCTCGATGCAATACCGGCCGATTCCTGGCCGCGATGCTGAAGACTGTGCAGGCCGAAATAAGTCTTCTCTATTGCATCAGGGTCACCGTAAATGCCAAAGAGACCGCAGTTCTCTTTTTTATTTGTCATTATTTTTCTAATCCTGTTAGCAGAAGCGAGGCAAAATGTTCAAAAGATGCCGGTAGTGTAGCGGATTGGAACCACCAAGTCAATTGATTTTAACCTCTTTTGGCCAGCAAACTTTCTATGATGTCTCTGATTTGTTTTTGCGAGCCTTTTATGGCATAGACCTCCGTTTTGGTATCGCAGGAGGGGCGGCCTGTGGGGTCTAAATGTACCGGCGAATGACTTTCAAGCTCACCAAAGCCATAATTACTTCCGTAGAAAAGCTGGATAGCATATCCAAGGTCATTCGGCTGGTCCCACGGAGTGTCTGCATAGTCGCGGTCATGGCCAAGTTCAATTACTTTTATGATAGCCGAGGCTGTGCCATCGGTGTATTTCTGCAGATAGATAATTTTGTTTTCGACCGTTGAAGCCTTAAGACCTATCTTAAACAGCCATTCGCCTTGGGGAGAAAACCGGGTGCTTATAATATCGCCCGAAATACTTAGGGCTTTGTCAGGGTGGCCGAAAAATGTGGTGTATTCTGGCTTGTTCTTTGCCAGGACAGAGGCGACCCCGCCGGGATTTATCTGAACCAGGGACCAGAGGCCGACCTTTAATGCCGTACTGTTGCACGTTTCAAGGGTTGTTTGTTCCTCATAGCCGGCCGCGGTTATTTGGTCCGTCGGAATAAACTTTTTTATTGCCTCGCAACTGAGCGCCTGAATTTTTCTGGTAAGCTTAAAGGAGACCTCAATATTTGAAGCGAAAGCTCTGGCACTGCCCTGATTTTCAAGGATTATCACGTTTGCTTCGGTCCGGTGTTTATAATTGCCGGGATCAAAAGCTTCAGGTGCCAGATATGTGTCCCAAACATTATCGAGGTCCTTTATGAAAAACTCTCGCTCCGGTGCGATCCACATTCTATGTCCACCCGGGTTTTGCCAATGTTCAGATTCAGATTTCAGAAAATCCTCATTGATCCAGAAATGACTTTGCTGCTCCGGATCCGACCAAAACCCCAGAACCCTGCCGAATTTCGGAAGCAGTAATATTTTACCAGCCGCACCGGTAGCAAATGTTGTGAACTCATAATTACGTTTCCGCAAAGCTTCTGTTACATTTTTTAGGGTAGTTTTCATTTCTTCGCTAAAGCTTAACTTTTACAAATCATTTTGGAACTTTTATATAAGATATTTATTTTAGCGGCATTACCATGTTTTTTCAAAGCCATTTTCAGCCCATCCTGTGGGCTTTGGGCCCAGAGATATCCCATTGATTCGGTGTCCTGTCGGCTAATACCTTTGGTAATCAGGATTGCCTCAGCTTTTTCGTATAGCTCATGTCCGAGCCAGAGATTGCCGCCGATTACTTTATTAATTTTTTCACTCTCAACCAACTCCAGAGTCTTGGCATAATCAATCGAGTAACCAATTTCCGTAACTTCAGGATGCTGCGAACTTGCGCCCTCATGGCAGGGAGATACAAGAATTACGGTTCCGCCTTTTTTGACAGCACCATAGGCGGCGTGAAGCCCCTTTAGCGCCTGCCAGAAATCGAGGTCGGCGGGATAGGCATCAGCGATCACAATATCGGTTTTTTCCTTAAGCTTTACCGTGTAGAGCTGTTTGGCGAATTTACAGGCGGCTTTATGTGCTTCGACAGGGTCGCCGGCAAATGCACCGGCCAAATGATTGTCAGTACCGGGAACTTCGTTTAAGATAAATTTCAGGCTGGCTTTCACGGCAATTTCATCGATCAACTTTCTTACTTCGTTGTCCCTGACAGCAAATCTCCTGTCTGAGGCAACTTCATGGCTGAGCCAGTGCATCTGACCGATGGTATCCTCATCGCAGCAGCCTGGATTGATTATTTTAGCACCGCCGCCAAAACCGGCTATCAGATGCGGAATAGTCTGGCCAATTCCTATCACAAAATCGGCGTCCATTATTTCTTTGTGTATCCTGATATCGAAACCACGCTGCGACCTGCCCGCAACCACATACGGGCTCTTATCTTTCCAGTTGTGGTTGACAATTCTGTAGTTTGCGACAACAGCCGGGGTGTATTTAGCGTTTATTTCTTCCTGTGTCATCTGTCGATGTGTGCCAAGTGCAATAAAAATACAGATATCTTCTTTCCTTGCTCCGGTCTTTTGCAGTTGGTTGAGAATCAGAGGAAGCATCAGTTCAGTTTTAGTGCTTCGGCTGTTATCATCAACGGCAATTGTTATTTTCATGCCTGGCCTGACAAGCTGTTCAAGTCTGTCGCAGCCTATCGGATTGGCAAGAGCCTCGGTAACAATACACTTGTCACTTCTATTGCTATGGTTCTGAGAAAGCGTATAAAAGCCGGATATGTTGGCATCCGGTATTTCGACAGGTTCAAATTCTGTGTATGGAAATTTGTGTATCATATATTTACATGTCCATCGAGTATAGTTTATAGTAATGCTGCTTTTTGGCTAAAAGCTGGGTATGGGTTCCCTGCTCTACAATTTTACCATCCTTCAATATGAAGAGTTCGTCGGCAGCTCTTACAGTTGAGAGCCGATGTGCAATTATAATTGTGGTTCTGTTCTGGCTAAGCAGTTCCAGAGATTTCTGTATCAGTGATTCCGATTCAGTATCAAGTGAACTTGTGGCTTCATCGAAAATGAATATCGGTGGATTTTTAAGAAAAACCCTGGCAATCGATATCCGCTGTTTCTGTCCACCAGACAGTTTCACGCCTCTTTCACCCACCAGACTGTCAAATCCTTCCGGCAAAGTTTGTATGAAATCGTAAATATTTGCTTTTTTAGCGGCATCGATCAATTGCTCTTCATCAGCGTTGAGGTCGCCGTACATGATATTGTCTCTGATTGTCGAATCAAAGAGAAAGACATTTTGATTTACCAAGCCGATATTTTCACGAAGGAACTTTTGCTTCAGTTCCATTATGTTGTGATTGTCAATATGG
>CAZOPG010000103.1:0-6892 GCA_964581585.1 uncultured Planctomycetaceae bacterium
ACTATAGGCGTTGGCGGTAATGACAATAATGAAATGCGAGGAGCACTACTCGAAAAAGGTATCAAGGTTTCGGTTGTTAAAAATTCAGTGATGCGTAAGGCTCTTGCCGCTCTCGAAAAAATTGAGGCATCGGAATTGTTTGCTGCCGGCCCCTGTGCCGTTGCCCACGGAGGCGATAGTGTTGTTGATGTCGCCAAGGAGGTAGAAGCCTGGACTAAGAAGCTTACTACGATTGAAATCAAGGGCGCCTACATTGACGGAGATGTTCTCGGAGCCGATGCGGCTAAAGAGCTTTCAAAAATGCTCAGCAGGGCAGAACTTCAGGGACAAGTGGTTGTGCTGGCCGCCTCGCCTGGACGGAAGGTTGCCGGAGCCATATCAGGGCAGGGAAGTTATATTGCCGGCTGTATCAAAACGATTATTGAAAACGCTGAAGAAAAAGAAGCTGCCTAAGAGCAGAGGCAAAATAAAAAGGAATATTAAAAAGCTCATGTGGCTGCCTCGTTAAGGGTTAAACAGGACGGCGTAGTTCTGGCTACCGCAGAGCATTGAAATATAGGAGTTTTTAAAATGTCTGAAGAACAAGTACAAGAAGCAGTAGAAAAGAAAGAGTGGAGCAAAGAGATCAAGGAACTTGGCGACAAGATTGTGGCATTGACATTAATGCAGGCCAAAGAACTTGGTGACTATCTTAAAGATGAGTACGGCATTGAGCCAGCAGCAAGCGGTGCTGTAATGATGGCAGGCCCGGCAGCTGGTGGTGAAGCTGCAGTCGAGGAAGAAAAAACCAGTTTTGATGTTATTCTGAAAGAAATTGGTGAAAAGAAAATTCAGGTTATCAAGGAAGTCCGTGCACTTACCAGCCTTGGCCTTAAAGAAGCCAAAACTCTTGTTGATGGAGCACCAAAAGCTGTGAAAGAAGGCGTCAGCAAAGAAGAAGCAGATGAAGCAAAGGTTCAGCTTGAAGCGGCCGGCGCTGTTGTTGAAATAGCTTAATCAGGAAAAAATACTGATAGGTAATCAAGTTTTAACGACTAAATACAAAAAGTTATTTAGGAGTGTGTGATGGGATCACGACTCATTCGCGATTTTGGCAAGATGGTCGATGCGATTAAAATACCTGATCTGATAGAGGTTCAGAGGGTCAGTTATGGTCGGTTTTTGCAGTCGGATGTTATTCCGGCCAAGAGAAAGAAAATTGGGCTCGAAGCACTGCTTTCAGAGGTATTTCCGATTGAAAGCTACGATAAGTCTATGCATTTAGAGTATTTAGGTTATGAACTGGATGCTCCGCGGTACAGTCCGAATGAATGCCGAGAGCTTCGCCTGACATATGGACATCCACTTAAGATTCGTTGCCGACTGAGTCGTAAGGGTGCTGATGATATTGCTGAGCAGGTAGTCTATATCGGTGAAGCACCGATCATGATTGGTGGTGGCGAATTCATTGTCAATGGAGCAGAACGTGTTATCGTCAACCAGCTTCACCGTTCTCCAGGTGTCGATTTTCTTATCGAAAGTAAAGAAGGCGACCGTGTGTTGCACGGCGGTAGAATCATACCGGAACGTGGCAGTTGGATCGAGATATCGGTTACCAAAAAAGATGTCATGGTGATTCGCATAGATCAGTCGAGCAAAATTCCCGCAACCTTGTTTCTGCGGGCAATGAGTGAGGATTATGGCACAACCGAAGCAATAATCCGGCTGTTCTACGAGACAAAGATGATTTCTGTTAGTAAGCTTGAGCCAACAATGTGGTCAGTTGGTCCGATTGTTGATATCGAGTCTGGCGAAATAATTGTAGACCCAGGCACCCAAATTGGTGATCGTGTCAATCACATTCAGCAGAGCAGTATCAAGAAAATTGAGGTTGTCCCCAAGACGGCTGATATGTTGATACTCAACACGCTTGCTGAAGATGATTGTAAAAGTCGGGATGAGGCCTTGCTTAAGCTCTATTCCAGACTTCGTCCGGGTAATCCGCCAAATGTTGAAAAGGCTACAATACTTTTTGAAGATAAGTTTTTTGACTCAGCACGTTATCGTCTTGGCAAAGTAGGGCGATTTCGGCTGAATCGCAAGTTCGAGCAAAATATCGATGAAAACGATATGACATTGCGGCCGGAAGATTTTCTTAACACAATGTTCTATGTTCTCAAGCTGCGAAACAATGAAGGTGTCGTCGATGATATTGACCATCTTGGTAATCGTAGGCTGCGAACGATTGACGAACTAGCTGCCGATGAGGTAAGAAAAGGTCTGCTCAAGCTCCGGCGTACCGTTCAGGAACGGATGAGCATGAAAGACCCTGAGCAGGTAGTTCGTATCGCCGATCTGGTGAATTCCAAAAGTGTTTCCAGCAGCATCGATTATTTCTTTGGTCGAGGCGAGTTGAGCCAGGTTGTCGATCAGACTAACGCGGTCAGCCAGCTTACCCACGAAAGGCGACTTTCAGCACTTGGCCCGGGTGGATTGAATCGGAAGAGAGCTGGCTTTGAAGTAAGAGATGTACACATCAGTCACTATGGTAGAATATGCCCGATTGAGACTCCAGAAGGTACGAATATTGGCTTAATTGCTTCGCTTGGGATATTCTCCAGTGTCGATGAATATGGTTTTCTCTTAACACCGTACTGTAAGGCAAAAAACGGCAAACTTACGGGCGATGTGGAATACCTTCGTGCTGATGAGGAGATGGAGGCTATTTTCGCTCCGCCTGGAGCAATTGAAAGAGGTAGCAACAAACTCAGGGACGGCGTAGTTCTTGCCAGACGTCATGGAGAACTTTCTCAAATTGATAGCAAGCAGGTAGATTATGTAGATATCTCTTCGAAACAGATTGTTGGTGTCTCTGCTTCGCTGATACCGTTTCTTGAACATGATGATGCCAACCGTGCTCTTATGGGTTCAAACATGATGAGACAGGCTGTACCGCTGCTGATAGTCGAGCCTGCCCTTGTTGGCACAGGAATGGAGCCGGCCGTGGCACGTTACTCAAGTATGGCCGTGTGCGCAAAAAACAGTGGCACCATAACGAGCGTGGACGCGACTAAAATAGTTATTGATGAAACTGATGAGTACGAACTCGAAAAGTTTACCGGGTTGAATGAGAGAACCTGTCTGAATCAGAAGCCCATTATAAAGCTCGGCGAAAAGGTTAAGAAAAACCAGATTATAGCCGATGGTGGTGGTACTAGTGACGGGGAACTCGCACTGGGCAGAAATATTTTGGCGGCGTTTGTGCCTTATGATGGTTTCAACTTCGAGGATGCTATACTAATAAGTGAAAAACTTGTAAAGGAAGATGTCTTTACGAGTATACATATCGACCAGTTCAGCGTTGAGGTTCGTGAAACTAAACTTGGCAGGGAAGAATTTACCCGTGATATACCCAATGTGGGAGAAAAAGCCCTGCGAAATCTTGATGCTGACGGCATCATTTGCGAGGGCACGAGGATTTCAGCAGGTGATATTCTCGTGGGTAAGGTTTCTCCAAAAAGCAAAACCGAACTAACTCCTGAAGAAAAGCTTTTATATGCAATATTTGGCCGAGCCAGCGAAGACGTCAAGAACGATTCTCTTGAGATGCCCAGCGGTCATAACGGCATAGTAGTAAAGACCAAACGTTTTACAAGACGTGGAGCCGGCACGGAAGAGCAGCGTAAAGCCCACAAGCTGCAGATGAAAGAATATGAAAAGGAAATGAAAGATAAGCAGATCGCCATTTTCAAACAGATGATGGACGCCATTGCTGAAAAATTCGAAATTTCCGTAATTGACCCATCAACCAGACAAAAAGTAGGTGTCAGTGAAGATCTTGATGTTATTTTTGAGCAGATCGAGAATTTTAAGATTGAGTGGATAAAGCCTGCCAATATTCGTGATGAGGTAAAAAAGCTTGTTGACAATTATTTGCCTAAGATTTCCGGGGTAGAGGAAAAAGCTCGGATAAAACTTGAACGAATGAAGCATGGCGATGAACTTCCCAGTGGCGTTCTTGAAATGGTCAAAATTTACGTTGCAACCAAGCGTACACTTTCTATTGGTGACAAAATGGCAGGCCGACATGGTAACAAGGGCGTTATAGCCAGAATATTGCCTGTTGAAGATATGCCGTTCCTTGAGGATGGAACACCTATGGATATTTGTCTTAATCCTCTCGGCGTTCCGAGTCGTATGAACGTAGGACAGATTTTCGAGACACATCTCGGCTGGGCTGCAAAAGTTCTTGGCTTCAAAGCTTTTACACCTGTTTTTGCTGGTGCAACCGAAGAAGAAATACAGCAAGTAACGGCTGAAGCCAATGAGCACGTCAGGAATCGTAAGATGGAGCTTGAAGACGGAAAAATCGTGCCGCCTCAAGATGAAATTTTTGTTGAAATTCCACCAACGCTTAAGACGACGCTATATGACGGCAGAACAGGCGAGCCTTTTGAACAGAAGGTTACTGTTGGCTATATCTACATGATGAAACTGCATCATCTTGTTGACGATAAGATTCATGCCCGTGCGACGGGGCCTTATAGTCTTATTACTCAACAGCCTTTAGGCGGCAAAGCCAGAACAGGCGGACAGCGTTTCGGTGAAATGGAAGTTTGGGCTCTTGAGGCCTATGGTGCTGCCTACACATTACAGGAATTGCTTACGGTAAAAAGTGATGATATTGAAGGTCGAACCAAGATTTACGAGTCAATGGTAAAGGGAACCAACACGCTTGAAGCAGGTACGCCGATTTCTTTTGACGTACTATGCAGTGAAATAAGAGGATTGTGCCTGAATATTCAACTTGAGAAAAAACGCCTTGGTGGTAAGACTTTATAAATAAAAACCTGATAGATCCTCGCCGATCTCAGAGCTGCTCAAAAAATAGGAGTAAACTCGAATGGCTGAAAATATTTATGATAAAATTAATGATTATGGCTCAGTGAAGATTTCCCTTGCCAGTCCTAACGATATACGTAGCTGGTCATTTGGTGAGGTTCGCAAACCTGAGACCATCAACTACCGGACGTACAGGCCGGAAAAGGATGGTTTGTTTTGTGAACGGATATTTGGTCCTGAGCGTGATTGGGAATGCTCTTGCGGCAAGTATAAGGGCACCAAGTTCAAAGGTATCATATGTGATCGTTGTGGAGTTAAAGTAACTCACAGTCGGGTCAGACGCAAGCGTATGGGGCATATTAATCTTGCTGCTCCTGTTGTGCATATATGGTTTTTTAAGGCTATGCCATCAAGGCTTGGTTCACTGTTGGCGATGAAGACAATTGACCTTGAAAAGGTTATTTATTTTCAGGATTATGTAGTTACTGACCCTGGGCAGAGCCCATTGAAAATAAAACAACTATTGAATGAGGGAGAGTATAGGGAAGCGTCCCAAAAATATGGCAGTTCCTTTAAGGCATCAATGGGAGCTGAGGCGATAAAAGATTTATTGGGAAATCTTGATCTTGAAACCCTTAGAGTTGAATTGCGTGATGGTATAAACAAAACGTCCAGCAAGCAAAAAATTAAAGACCTTTCCAAACGACTCAAAAATGTCAATTCAATTAGATCCAGTTCTAACAAGCCGGATTGGCTTGTGCTTGAAGTAACACCGGTTATACCGCCGGATTTGCGACCACTGGTAATGCTTGAGAGCGGCAATTTTGCCACAAGCGACCTTAACGATCTCTACAGGCGGATTATCAATCGCAACAATAGGCTCAAAAAGCTTATGGATCTTAATGCGCCGGAAGTAATTATCCGTAACGAAAAACGAATGCTTCAGCAGGCGGTTGATTCGCTGCTGGATAATGGCAGGTGTCGCAGGCCGGTTCTTGGTAGTAACAACAGACCATTAAAGAGCCTGACCGATATGATTAAAGGTAAGCAGGGACGATTCCGGGAGAATTTACTCGGTAAGCGTGTTGATTACTCTGCACGTTCGGTTATTGTTGTTGGTCCGCATCTGAAACTCCACCAGTGCGGTTTGCCGAAGAAGATTGCTCTTGAACTTTATCAGCCGTTTATTATTCGTGAGCTTAAGATCAGAGGTCTTGCCGACACTATCAAAAGTGCCAAGAGAATGCTCGAAAGACGTGATGAGCAGGTTTGGGATGTTCTCGAAACAGTGATAAACCAACATCCGGTAATGCTTAACCGTGCACCTACTTTGCACCGGATGGGTATTCAGGCTTTTGAGCCTGTACTGGTCGAAGGCAATGCCATTATGCTTCATCCGCTGGTCTGCAGAGGTTTTAACGCCGACTTCGATGGCGATCAGATGGCGGTACATTTGCCGTTGAGCATTGAGGCTCAAGTTGAAACACACACCTTGATTCTTGCTACGAACAATATATTTTCGCCGGCAGATGGTTCACCAATTATGGGTCCTTCACAAGATATTGTTCTTGGTAATTATTATATCACGGTTATGAGGCCGGAAGAAAAGGGTGAAGGTAGTATTTTCAGGGATATTAACGAAGCTATCACCGCCTATGAGACCGGAAGTATCACTGTGCATGCGAAAGTTAAGGTACAAATCCCAAGAGATAAAAAAGTTGTTTCGCGGGATGGATCTGAGCAGAACGGTGTGATTGAGACAACCGCTGGAAGATGTATTTTTAATGACACTCTTCCTGACAAAGCTCCTTTCTATAATGTGGTTATGTCGCAAAGAATGCTAAAAACAGTTATTAATGACTGTTTCCAGCTCCATAGCGGCAGTGTTGCGATTTCAATGTTGGATGATATTAAAGACCTTGGTTTCAAATATGCAACTCTGGCTGGCATAAGTTTTGGGCTGACGGATTTGCGGATTCCCCCGGAAAAACAGGGTATTATCGATAGTACCCAGAAAACAGTCGATAGGATTGTAAAGAACTACCAGAACGGTGTTCTGACTGAGGGTGAG
>CAZOPG010000104.1:0-6885 GCA_964581585.1 uncultured Planctomycetaceae bacterium
TGACTCCTTTTTTTGAAAATTATTTATCGATAGTTTCCGTTTTTATAATATTACCTTTCAAACCAATGGTAATATCCTCAAATGTCATTCCTGTTTGATTTTTTGCAATAGCTTCTTTTGCGATCTGTGTTAGGCCCGAGCAGCAAGGCACCTCCATGTGAATAATCGTCAAACTGTTGAGCTTATTCATTCCCATGATTTGTGCCAGCTTTTCAATATAAAATTGACTGTCATCCAGCTTTGGGCATCCTACCACAATGCTGTGATTTTTCAAGAACTTATTATGAAAATCTCCCATTGCAAATGGCACACAGTCCCCTACTAAAAGCAGATCGGATTCGGCAAAATACGGCGCCTGCGGTGAAACCAGCTTCAACTGCACCGGCCATTGACCCAATTGCGAGACAGCAGCAACATCGCCTACCTCACTTGGCTCTGCTTTGTCTCGCAGTTTCTTGGCCATCATCCCTGGACACACAAAATCAGACTTCTGTTGTGGACTTTCCTTCTTGGCCAAATGTGCTTTAGTAGCTTGTTCGTCAAATTCATCGGCATCTCGCTGTTCTATTGTTATCGCATCCTGTGGGCAATGGCCGATACACGCTCCTAAGCCGTCGCAATAAATTTCACTGACCACTTTTGCCTTGCCGTCAATTACTTCTATAGCCCCTTCAGCACAGGCATCCACACATTGCCCGCAGCCATTACATTTTTCTTCGTCAATTTTTACAATGTTTCGCATGACCATTTTAAAATTCCTTTTAACTCAACATCTCAGCCAGGTCATCATCAGCATCACCGATTGGGCTAATATTAAATTTATCAACAAGCACGTTCAGTACATTCGGACTGACAAACGCCGGCAAACTTGGACCAAGCTTTATATTCTGAATCCCAAGATGCAGCAGCGTCAGCAGGATCGCCACAGCCTTTTGCTCATACCACGAAACCACCAGCGAAAGCGGCAGATCATTAACGCCGCAATCAAACGCCTCAGCGAGTGCCGTCGCAATTTTAATCACCGAATAGCAATCATTACATTGGCCGGTATCGATCAGGCGGGGGATACCATCAATATCACCATAGTCACGAGCATTTAGCCGATACTTTCCACAAGCTGCCGTCAGTATCACACAATCATCCGGCACTTTCTCAGCAAGCTCGCTAAAGTAATTTCGCCCAGGCTTTGCGCCATCGCAGCCGCCGATAAAAAAGAAGTGTCGAATCTTACCAGCTTTTACAGCCTCGACGATCTTGTCTGCCAAGCCAAGGACTGCCGTATAATGGAATCCTGTACTCAACGTTCCCTGCAAATTTTCTTTCAGCGGCGGCGATGACAATGCCTTTTCGATCACTTCACTGAAATCTCTATTTTCAATATGTTTTACTCCTGTCATTCCAGCTATCCCGCGAGTGAACAGCCTGTCTTTGTAGGAATCCTTCGGAATCATAATACAGTTGGTTGTAACTAAAATAGCGCCGCTGAATTCATCAAACTCTTTCTTCTGGTTTTGCCATGCTGTTCCATAATTACCCACAAGATGCTTAAACTTCCTTAATTCAGGATAGCCGTGCGCCGGCAGCATCTCGCCGTGAGTATAAATATTAATACCTTTACCCTCAGTCTGCTTTAACAACTCATAAAGGTCCAGCAAATCGTGGCCGGTAACAACAATTCCAGGCCCAGCTTTGGTACCGGAGGCTACCGCAACCGGTGTAGGGTTACCAAATTTTGAAGTATGTGCATCGTTGAGCATCTCCATCACTCGCAGATTCATCTGTCCTGCCTTTAATACCAATTCAAGGTGGCGATTAAGGTCAAAATCTACATTGGTCAAAGTTGAAAACATCGCTTCGTGCATAAATGCGTCCACCTGCTCATCTTTCTGTCCAAGTTCTCTGGCATGATATGCATAAGCCGCAATACCTTTAAGCCCGAACGTTAGAATGTCCTGCAGAGACTGAATATCCTCATCTTTGCCACACACTCCAATTTTGGTACATCCCGTACCACCGGCGGTTTGTTCACATTGATAACAAAACATAATCTTTCCCTTTCATTTTTTAATCGTTTTCACTTTATTTGTAACACTTTAGCCAAGTGTCCTTAGCCCAACAGAGCCACGACCGTAAGAGAGTGGTAAATACATCCACCATCAGCCGCGGGTAGCTTCCTCATTTTTTCTTCATCTCCCTGAGAAGCCTTTCCCGCATAATATTTGCCTCATCCTTAACCGATACCGCCAGGCACTGCTCAGTATATTGGCACCACTGGGAACAGGCCAGATCTATCTTAGGATTAACCACAACTTGCCCGCAGTTTCGGCATTTCAGTTTCGGCTCATCCTTGAAAAATTCTACCGGTTTATTGCAGCCGGGACAGTTTACATCAAAAATATCTTCCGGCTTCCAAAATCTTTGATCCTGTCCGGGACACCTGACCATAATACACCTGTTCATATTTCAGTAAATTACTTTTAGTTTATGTTTGAATCATCATCAGCAGACTAATTTTTCATCTGAAATATTAATTTCTTTGTTGAAATCTTTGCTGGAAGTAAAACCATATTTTTTTTGTGCTTCGAGCGTTATGTTATCACCTTCCGCAACTATTTTGATTTCCCGCTTGGGATTTCTTTGACGAAGTATATTGGCCAGCAAAATGGCTTTTTCGAGTCCATCGCCTCTTTGATAATTTACAACTTCATCAGGTTGCGCCAGACGCTTACCATCATAAATAGAATCGTTTTCCATCTGCCTAAGCCAGTCATATACATCATCGAGCGACATCACCCCTGCTGCTCCAATAGAAACAGGATTGCGATCTATTGCCGCCTTGATAAACGGTTGCCAATCGCAGTTTGCCATATCACGATACGCGTAAAAAGCAAGGTCAGCAGTAATATTATTTTTGCGAATTGACTGGAAATAGTCGATTATCTGTTCTCTGCTGTACTCAACTGGAATATTGATGGAAGAGCCGTCAACAAAGTTTTTATCAAATCCTGGCAATTTCGGTTCAACAAGTAAAAACACACGAAGCTCCTGCATGAATTTGTCGATCGGTGGAATGAAAGGAGCCAGATATTTTTTGATAGTCGGCCAGTCAGATTCGTTTTTTACATCCAGCTTTTCATATTCTAAAAATGCACACAACTGACGAGAGCACATCCTGCCAGGCAGTTTATTCGGCGACAGATCTTCACCGCTTACCTCGTCAAGCAATTTTTCAAATGTCTCATCAGCAATCCTGAAATTACTGCTATGCTCATAATGAAAGAGTGTCTCAGCTTTGGCGTATTTTGATCCCCGCTTACACTCATCACAACAGAACTGGAAATATTTCTGATACTCGCCGTGACACCGGAGAAAGTTTGCTAAAATAAGAGTGTTTATATCCCCGGAAAGATAACTATCAAGTTGTCTGCGGAACTTTTCATAAGCACTTCTTTGCATTGTTGCATCTTTATAAAAACAGTGCACAAAACCGGTACTGTGAGCTACTATCGTAATCTGCTCATTTCGCAGTGCTCGCTGTGCTTTATTGGAAATAGCTGTACCGTTGAACCACATTGTTTTGGTAACAATTCTCCTGTTGTTCGTCAGGACACCCTCATTTATATCGATAAAATTCTGCGAGTGTAGCGGCGTCAGTATCATATATATATCTTCCAGCGGTATCCCGCATACAACGAAAGCTGCTGCTGCATAAAGGGCGGCAAGCGATACACATTCACCCGCTCCCTTTTCATAATTTTTCTTAAGGCCAAAGGCATCCATTGCCTCGACCGTTTCTGTTTTCCAGTATGGAATAATGTCGCCGTCATATTTATCCAGCCCAAAATGCTTTCGAATATCCACGTCGAAATAATATTGGTCGCCGTGATAGCCGAACAGTGCATTGCTTTTAGCAATATCTGAAGGCGAGATTAATTTCTCAAAACGTTTAAGTTCCTTAGCCTGGCTGGTAAGACCCCACGTTTCAAGGTCGAGGTTAAACTCGTACTCGTCCATTATGAATTGTTTGAGACGCATCAGCTTTTTGTAGCTGCTTTTTCCTTCCAGCTTTTTGAAACAATCGCGCTCCCGCCATTGCCAGATAACCGGGCTCATAATATTAGCCAAAACCAAACTGTACATCAGTTCCGGAAATATAAAAACTTCCATATCTGAAAGCGTTATCGCAGAACTATACTTTTCCAATTGCTGTGAATTCATTTAGATATGACTCTCCATTTTCATATTTTAGTTTGCCCGTATCATTATCAGCAGCATTTTGAATTTTTCTTCTGCAACAACAGCGTGCGGTATATTAGCCGGCATTATGATAATTTCACCACTTGAAACTTTTATATCCCTGCCGTCTATTATTATCTTAGCGGTCCCGTCAAGAACCTGCACTGCCGCATCATAGCGAGCTATATGTTCGCTTAATTTTTGGCCACTGTCAAAAGCAAATAAAGTGATTGTACCGGCCGACTTATCAAGTATAGTCTTACTAACTACCGAATCGGCCGCATATTCCACCAAAAGAGCTAACTTTTGATTTTTTCCCATACAGGCATCCAGCACATTCTTATCTGTTTTTTCACAGCTCATTTTTACTCCTTCACTCATTTTGATTTTCATTTTCCGCTTTGCTTCGGCCTTTTAGTATTTCTTCAAGGGTAATCCCGCCTAAGTAACCATCAATGTATAGTTGAAGGCAGGCCAGCTTTGTACTAATTTCACATTCACCCTGAAATTCACATCCTTCCTCGCCCACTAAACATTTATTTAGGTAAATGCCGCCCTGAAGGACAGTTATAATATCCATAAGATTTATTTCTGATAGTTTTTTGCCCAGGCTAAACCCGCCCCTAGGCCCCATGTCGCTTTTAACTAATCCAGCCTTGCGAAGTTTCTGCAGCAACTTGCACCCAAGTTGGTACGAAAAACGCCCCTGCCGGGCCAGTTGCCTGGCCGATATTGATTGGCCTTTATCAAAATCCTCCGCCAGGGCAACCATTATACGCAACCCATAGTCTGTATTCCTTCGCAACACATCCATTTACTACCATCTCCCAAAAAATACATAGTTCATATAAGACTATTATAGTCCTACTAAGTCATTTGTTCAACTAAAAAATTACTTTTTTTAGAAAAATGCAAAAAACTCTCAATCCTATTTTGCTGATTTTACTCGTAAAGCAGGTAGCAACCGGGTTACGCGGCACGAAACTAGCGAATGAAACATTCGAGATTTTTCAAAAGGGCGTAATTTAATGCCTTGGGTACTTGTAACTGCGGTTAAAATTCTTTGTGTCCTTGCCTCCGGCATTAACGAGTTACTATCTGCCAAGATAAGGCATAGCGGGATGGTTTGTTGGATTGCAGGGCCTCGGCGGTTGTTACGACTAGTTCATAATTATCGAATCTATCATCAATTTGATAATAGATATGTTCGACATTATCAACGGGGCTATCACTGAAATCGACGAGTACAGGCTCGTTGGGCTCATTAAAATCCGTTGCCCAAAGCTCAAGCCTGAAATCAACGTCCTCGGCAGGCAACGGCTCAAACGGATATTTATTCTCATAGAACCGATTCCAAACCAGCGTAGCAGTTAAAACCTCGCTGTGTTGATTGTTGAGAGTTATCGGATAAACGTTCTGGCTATTGCCGCGGGCCTGAAGAATATTATTATCCCATTGGCCGATAGTGGTTAATAATCGCAAAGCAGCCTGGGCGTTAAGCATTCCCGCACCTTGATTAAAATCGAGCGGATACTCATTGTCATCAGCTTCCTCGGCAGTGCCCTTGTGCCAGCCGGGCAGTTTCGTCGCAGTGGTCATCAGGATAGATTTTAAGACGCAGTTGCCACCTGCCGGCGAGATAGCGGCGAGAAGATTGGGGTCGGATTTGGCTTTTTGTATCAGAATCCCAGCCACCCCAGCTACAACGGGTGCAGCATAGCTGGAATAATCGCCGGTAAGTTCATAAAGATTCGGCTCTGCAGCGACGGCGGCGAGATAATTTCCACCGGCTACGATGTCCGGCTTACATCTGTCGTCATCAGTTGGGCCGGTGCTTGAATGGTTGGCATCGGGTAGGGTGAACTGTATCAGATTATTCGGCGAAGTAACAGAATTGACAACACCTACGCCGAGCACGTTCGCCGCTGCTGCTGGGTATAAGGGCGGATCGAAAGCTTTTGCGCCGTTACCTATTCCAGCAACAATGAGCAGACCGAAATTCTGTGCCATCGCCTCAATTCCCCTGGACCACCAGTCGTCGAATGCCGAGCCGAGGCTCATCGTTATGACATCAACATTTGGTGTTTTTTGAAAAAAAACGTACTCGGTTACAAAGTGCCAGAACTCAAATACATCCAGCCGAGCTTGTGGCAAAACTCCCTGATAAGTGAATGTGCCAACACCGGCCAATGACGCATTTGGGTCGAAGCCGATAAGAATCGAACTGATAGCCGTTGAATGGTTTGATATCCCCGGCTCGGTTTGGTCGTCGTCATAGAAGCGAATCCGGCTGTCGCGAAAACAGGCGTGGTTGATGTCAACGCGGTAATCATTTTGTGGCTGGCCGTAAATGTATGTGATACTGCGAGCGATGGAGCCAATTGTAATTGTACCATCCGCCAGGTTGGGCTCTGGCTCAGCAAAAGCAGAGACAGTAAATACCATAACCGCCAAACAGACAACCGGCGCGATAAACTGGATTGTACGTTCAATTGAAAACATCTTCTTCTTTGATGACTACCGTAAAAAATCCCGACACAAACTGGGGATTATTATAACATATTTAAGCGGATATTGCCAGCAAAATTACGTTTGGCAACTGTAAGTGTTTCTGTTACTATAGTTAGCGATTAAAATAAGGAATTTGGT
>CAZOPG010000105.1:0-6861 GCA_964581585.1 uncultured Planctomycetaceae bacterium
GCCCGCACTTGACATTGGCAAGACTAAAAGATGTACCAAGTGACAGAAGCCTGAAAGGTATAATCAAAAAATATAAACTGGTGGATTCGGCTATTGTAAAGGCTTGTTCAGTAAGGATTTACGAAAGCGTACTGACGCCTACCGGGCCGATATATTCGGCGTTGAGTGAGACTAAATTAAAATAAACGGATTTATAACAGAGAGGAAAAGTACATGGCCAAAACGACAAAAACCAAAAAGACACGGCCGGAAGCAAAAGCCGGCTCAGGAGCCAATGCTCTTGACAGGGCAATCGCACAAATTGAAAAACAGTATGGCACTGGCTCGATTATGCAGATGGATGAAAGTCTGTACGCAAAGATTGAAGGTATTTCCACAGGCTCATTATCCCTCGACATCGCTCTGGGTGGATGCGGAATGCCGCGCGGCAGAGTTGTAGAATTGTACGGCCCGGAGTCCAGCGGCAAAACGACACTTGCACTCCACATCATTGCCAATGCTCAGAAAAACGGCGGCGTCGCCGCATTTATTGATGCAGAGCATGCACTCGACACCACCTGGGCAAAAAAGCTTGGCGTTGATGTCAGCAGCCTCTTGGTAAGTCAGCCGGATACCGGCGAACAGGCCCTCGACATCACCGAAATGTTGATAAAGTCAAATGCTGTTGATGTGATAGTCATTGATTCCGTCGCCGCACTTATTCCAGCAGTCGAGCTTGCCGGAGAAATGGGACAATCACACGTCGGACTGCAGGCAAGACTTATGAGTCAGGCATTACGAAAACTCACAGGAGTTATAAATAAAAGCAAAACCTGCCTGATTTTCATCAATCAGATAAGAATGAAGATCGGCGTCATGTTTGGTAACCCGGAAACAACTTCCGGCGGACGTGCTCTGAAATTTTACAGCTCAATAAGACTTGATATCAGGCGTATCTCAACAATAAAGGACGCCACCGTCGCTCTCGGCAACAGGGTTCGGGCAAGAGTCGTAAAAAACAAAATCGCACCCCCCTTCCGTGATGCCGAATTTGACATTATGTTCGATAGCGGAATAAGCTATGAAGGCGACCTCATTGACCTCGGCGTCGACAACGATGTTGTTACCAAAAGCGGGGCATGGATCAATTACGGCCAAAAGCGTCTCGGACAGGGAAGAGAAAACGCAAAAAAATTCCTCATCGAGAACCCTGAATTGCTCGAAGAGATCAAGGACAAGGTTCTAATCGCCAAGGGACTTAAAGAAGAATAAAAAAAATCAGGAAAAAAACGTGCACAGCGCAAATGATATCAGATCATCGTTTATAGATTTTTTCAAGGATAAGGGTCATCAGTTCGTCCCAAGCTCACCGGTTGTGCCGATTGGCGATGACACCTTGTTATTCGCCAACGCCGGAATGAACCAGTTCAAGGATGTCTTCCTTGGCACCGGCAGTCGTCCATACAGTCGCGCCGTCAACAGCCAGAAATGTATCCGTGCTGGCGGAAAACACAACGACCTTGAAGACGTCGGAACAGACACATATCACCATACTTTTTTTGAGATGCTCGGCAACTGGTCGCTCGGAGACTACTTCAAAGCCGAAGCCATCGAATGGGCATGGCAGCTTATCACAAAAGTCTGGGGCATTGATGAATCCAAACTATACGCTACAGTTTTCGCAGGCGACAAAACCGACGGCCTTGAATACGATAAAGAAGCAGCTGAACTTTGGACTACGCTTACATCAATAAACCCTGAACATATAATTCCGCTTGGAAAAAAGGATAACTTCTGGGAAATGGGCAGTACCGGCCCGTGCGGACCATGCAGCGAGATAGTCATCGATTTTGGCGAACATATGTGTAATATGAAAGCCGTTCCAGGCCATAAATGCGCTGTAGATGGTGACTGCGAACGATATATGGAATTCTGGAATCTTGTCTTTATTCAGTATAATCGTTCTAAAGATGGCACACTGAGCCCCCTGCCAGCAAAACATGTCGACACTGGTTTGGGATTTGAAAGAGTCACTCGTATTATCCAGAACAAAAGCAGTAACTACGATACCGACATTTTCATCCCCATCATCAGCGCAATCTCTGAGTTTGCGGGTAAAAAATATACTGCCAAATTAGACGACCAGACCGACATAGCCTTACGTGTCATCGCCGACCATATCAGAACCTTAACCTTCGCCATAACTGACGGCGGAGTGCCTTCCAATGAGGGCAGAGGTTATGTACTACGCAGAATCTTAAGACGCGCCTCACGTTTCGGCAGAGTCCTTGATATGCACGAACCGTTCATTTACAAACTCGTCGATACCGTTGTTGACTTGATGGGCGATGCTTTTGAAGAATTAAAACAACGCAGCGATTTTGTCAAAACCGTTATCGAATCCGAGGAAACCAGTTTTGGCAAAACCCTCGACAGAGGCCTGGAAATTTTCAAAACCGCCGCTGCAAAAGCACAGAAAGCAAAAAACAAAACCATCAACGGCGAAGATGCTTTCCAACTTTACGACACTTTCGGCTTCCCACTTGATTTAACACAACTAATGGCAAGAGAGCAGGACCTGGCCGTCGATACTGAGCTTTTCGAAAAACTAATGAACCAGCAAAGACAAAGAGCAAGGGCCGCTCAAAAAGATTCCACTCTGGCATCTTTCGTGACCGATACTGCATTACCTATAACCGATGATTCACTTAAATACGAAACAGACTCATGCACAACAAAAATACTCGGCTGGATTGATGCGAAAGGTTTTGAAACTACCGGCGAATTAACCGAACAAGCCACCGATGTCGGATTGGTACTCGAAAAAACCTGCTTTTATG
Organism: uncultured Planctomycetaceae bacterium; assembly: GCA_964581585.1. Taxonomy (GTDB): domain Bacteria; phylum Planctomycetota; class Phycisphaerae; order Sedimentisphaerales; family UBA12454; genus CAZOPG01. The sequence goes on from CAZOPG010000105.1 coordinate 2,820, forward strand.
CTGAATCCGGCGGACAGGCCGGCGACCTCGGCAATATAGAAACACCTACAGGAAGCTTCGTCGTCGAAGCCACAGAAAAAATCGCCGATTGTGTAATTCATAAAGGCAAAATGGCTTCAGGGAAAATTCCAATAGGCGAAAAGGCAACCGCCACCGTCAGCAAAGACAGACTTTCTTCGAGAAAAAACCACACCGCCACACATATTTTGCAATGGGCCCTGCAGCAGACACTTGGCGATTCGATTGCTCAACAGGGAAGCCTGGTATGTCCTGAATACTTGCGTTTTGATTTCACCTGCCCAAAAGCTCTTACCGCTGAACAGATTAAAAAAGTCGAACAACTCGTGAACGAAAAGATTAATCAGAACCTGCCGCTAACCTCGGTGGTTTTGCCGATTGACCAAGCCAAAAAACTCGGAGCAATGGCGCTATTCGGCGAAAAGTATGGCGACCAAGTACGAGTTGTCGCGATTGACGCCCCAGATGCCGACAATATAAATAAAGCCTTCAGCAGAGAATTTTGCGGTGGAACACACACTGAAAACACAGGCGAAATCGGTGCATTCAAAATCACAAAGGAAGAAAGCATCTCTGCTGGGGTACGCAGAACGACCGCTCTTACCGGCCCTGCCCTTACAGAATATTTAACGAAGCGAAGCGATTGTTTAGACGAGCTTTGTCAGATATTAAAAGCACGCCCCGAAGAATTGTCCACCCGCCTAAACAAACTGATAGACGACAATAAAAATTTATCAAAACAGCTCAAAACCGCCTCAAAACAATCCGGCTCAGACATTATGACCCAGGCCAGAGAACTGCTGGAGAACTGCGAAAAAATTGGTAACTCTTCAATGGTCGTCAGCACTGTCGATAATGCTCCGGCCGAGACCATTCGTTCAGCCATCGATATGATTAAGAAAAAGGCAAAATCCGCTGCCGTTGTCTTCGCCGCCACCAATGACGGCAAAGTCATGCTCATGGCAGGTGTTACAGACGACTTGATCAAAAAAGGCTTAAAGGCCGGCGATATCGTCAAAGAAATCGCTCCAATAGTTGGCGGGGGCGGAGGCGGAAGACCTCAATTTGCACAGGCTGGCGGTAAAATTCCAGAAAAAATTAATGACGCCCTCACAAAAGCCGCCGATTTAATTAAAAAAACGTTGGGATAAGCCTGCGGTAATTAGCAGTTTTTTTTTAGGAATGATAGTAACTTATGGAAGAAAAAGGATTCACTCATCTTCACGTACATTCGCAATATTCACTGTTGGACGGTGCAATTGCAATAGACAAACTCCTCAAACTTTGTACTCAGTTGAATATGTCCTCTGTAGCAATCACGGATCACGGCAATATGTTCGGGGCCGTGGATTTTTATATCAAGGCTCACAAGGCCAACATCAAGCCTATCATCGGCATTGAAGCATACATCGCCCCGGATTCTCGCTTCGACAGGCAAAAATCGAGCATATCCAACGCCGCATATCATATTCTACTTCTCGCAGAAAATAATATCGGCTACCACAACCTGCTTAAACTTGCGACCATCGGCTATACGGAAGGTTTTTACTATCGGCCGAGGATTGATAAAGAGATTCTGGCCGAACTAAACGAAGGCCTTATCTGCTCATCAGCCTGCCTAAAAGGTGAAGTCAATTCCGCACTTGCAAAGCAGGACGAAGCCGCCGCCAAAGCCGCGGCACAAAGCTATCTGGAAATTTTCGGCCATGATAGATTCTTCATTGAAATACAGGACCACGAAAATTGCGACGTCCCATTTGTTCGCCAGGCAGGTATAGATTTAGCAAACAAAATGGGGATCGGTATGATAGTGGCCAACGACGCCCACTTTTTGACAGCCGACGACTGGGAAGCACACGATGCCCTGACCTGCATAAGTACCGGCAAATTCGTAACAGATGAAAACAGGATGCAATACCCCAAAGATTGCTACGTCAAAAGCCCCGCCGAAATGCGACAGATGTTTTCTAATATCCCGCAGGCCTGCGACAATACATTAGCCATTGCTGAGCGGTGCAATGTCGAGATCGACCTGAAAACACGACATGCCCCAAGTTTTGTCCCTCCCGATGGCACCAGCCCGGAAGAATTACTAACAAAGCTCAGCTACGAAGGTGCCAAAAAAAGATATGGCAAAATCACCGATGAAGTCAAAACTCGACTTGACAGAGAATTGGAAGTAATAGAGGACAAAGGATTTTCAAGCTACTTCCTTATTGTCTGGGACTGCTGCAGATACGCCACCGAAAACAACATCCCAACCGGCGCAAGAGGCAGTGCTGTCAGCACTATCGTCGGTTACTGCCTTGGCCTGTGTAATGTCGACCCGATAAAATACGATTTGCTGTTCGAGCGTTTTATGGATCCGCAGCGAAACGAAATGCCTGATATCGATATTGATATTTGTCAGGACGGCAGACCCAAGGTTCTCGAATATGTCCGCCAAAAATATGGCCAGATTGCGCAGATAATCACTTTCGGAACAATGAAGGCAAAAGCAGTTATTCGCGACGTCTGCCGCGTACTGAACGTCCCTCTGTCAGAGGCCGATAGACTCGCCAAGTTGGTTCCTAACAGCCTGGGTATAACTCTGGATGGCGCACTGAAACAGGAGCCTGACCTTAAAAAATCTTATGACGAAAATGAGCAAACAAAAAAAGTTATAGAAATCGGCAAACGCCTAGAAGGTCTTACAAGACACGCCTCGGTTCATGCCTGTGGGATTGTTATCAGCAACGAACCCTTGACAAATTTCGTCCCTCTGTACAAAGACACCAAATCTGACGATTTGATAACGCAGTTTGAAGGACCGATTATTGACAAAATTGGGCTCTTAAAAATGGACTTTCTCGGCCTTAGAACCCTCAGTGTAATCCAAAGGACAATAGACCTGGTCCAATCAATCCACGGCAAAAAAATCGATATTGAAGAAATCAATTACAACGACAAAAAAGTTCTCAAAGTTTTTGCCAGTGGAAAAACTAAGGGGATGTTCCAGTTTGAGTCCGGCGGAATGCAGGATTTGCTAATGAAGCTCAAGCCTGATCGGCTCGAAGACCTGATTGCCGCCAACGCACTGTATCGGCCGGGTCCAATGGCACTAATAGACGATTTCATAAACCGCAAACATGGCGCAAAATGGGAAGTACCCCACCCCATCATGAAGGAAGTGCTCGAAGAGACTTTCGGCATTATGATCTACCAGGAACAGGTCATGCGGATTTGCAATCGGCTCGGAGATATCCCACTAAGGGCCGCTTACACACTCATCAAGGCCATCGGCAAAAAACAAGCCGCAACAATTAACAGACAGAAAGAAAAATTCATTGAGGGCTGCAAAAACAAGGGCCTATCGGAAACCCAGGCTGACGACATCTTTGAGCTTATCAAAAAATTCGCCGGTTACGGTTTTAACAAGAGTCATGCCACACGTTATTCGATGATTGCATATCAGACCGCCTACCTGAAAGCCTACTGGCCAATTGAATTTATGGCCGCACTGCTTACATACGAAATGGGCGACAATGATAAGCTTGCCGGATATATTGGCGAATGCAAAGCTATGGGTATCGAAGTTCTACCGCCTGACATTAACGAAAGTTTCATCGATTTCACAGTTATTTATCAAAAGCAGCACGAACACAAAGCAGACAAGGGGCTTATCAGATTTGGCCTTGCCGCGGTAAAAGGCGTTGGCGAAAAAGCTGTCGAGCAGATTATTGCCGCCCGCGAAAGAGTTGGACGTTTTCACAGCCTGTTCCACTTCTGTGAAAATGTTGACCTCCGCGCAGCCAACAAGCAGGTAATGGAAGCCCTCATCAAATCAGGAGCTTTCGACAAACTCGGCGGCAGCAGACCGCAGATGATGGCTGGCCTTGAAATGGCAACGAAAATCGGCTCAAATTCACAGGCTGACAGACAAAGCGGCCAGATGGGTCTGTTCGGCGCAGGCGACAACGAAGAGCTTGAAAAAGACCACGAGAAACTGCCAAACGTCCCCGCCTGGTCAGAGATGCAGATGCTC
>CAZOPG010000106.1:0-6849 GCA_964581585.1 uncultured Planctomycetaceae bacterium
CCATTCCTCTGTATTGATAAAATTCGGCAAGTATACTATCTCTTTGTGAAACCCCATTTCCTTAACTTTATTCATTAAAAACATGCTGGGAGAAATAAATAAATCCACATTGTCGAAGATACGCAATATTTCATGATGCAGATACATTTCAATTGTATTTACTAAACTCTTACGGTAAGATCCCTTTGTACACTTCTCTAATAAACAAAAATAATATTTACCCTCTTTGCATTTTTCACAAAGCATACCATTTCGCATTAAATAGTAATAAGGGCATACAACCTTATAGTCATGTAATGTCATTACAACTGGTATATTTTGTTTCTTTGTGACATCCAAAATAGACGGAGATATATGAAGATGGATATTGTTTAGATGTACAATGTCCGGCTCGGTTATCTTAATTATTCTCTCAAATTTTCTTTTGGACTCTATAGAATAACATATTTTTGTTGCGGCCCTTAATTTTTGCAACATATTCATGTGCGTATTGTAATCCACATGCGAAACAAAATGATCTTTATATGGGTATGAAGGATTGTCCGGATGATTCATTCCCCAATAAGAAACCTGATGCCCCTTCTGAGAAAGTAACCTCCCAGTATTAAGGGTACAAATAGCATCCCCTCCTTTGGGGTATAGAAATTTATTAACTAAAAGAACTTTCACCTTCACTCCTTTTTAAACAAGTGTTTTCCAATTTCATCTTAACACCTCTTGTCGCATGAGAAATGATATTGTCTGTTATTAAAATAAATGAAAGAAACAAAAACAAAAATAATATATTTGCCAAAAATAATGAGAGATTTAAAATATATGTTAAAACAAATAAAAATATCAGGCTTTTAGTTAAATTGTTTTCTGTTCTATATCTTTCATATAACAGAAAGTAAATATAACCAATCAAAAACATCCCGATCACCACACCATAAAATGAAAAGTTGATATATAAACTACCAAAAGGGGTAGCTGGAGCCCCTCCTCCACGAAACGAAAGATCTAATTCTTCCTTTATAAAATAGTCAAAGTTGATAGGTTTAGTCGGGTAGAGAAACCTAGGGATGATTAAAGTTGCATTCTGGATATATTCCTTGCCCCACTGTAACTTAAAACGTTTCTGGTCTACACGTTTAACAATTGGCACATAATTTGCGTTATATACCCCCGAAAAACTTAAAATGCTCTTATTAAAAATTGATGTAGTCGAATCAGCAGTCTCTGCACGACGAAGTATATTTGCTGAACCGATAAAAAAAACTATAAAAATACCTGCAATAAAAATTTTAACCGGAGAACTGAATTTGAATTTATCATACAAACCAATTGCTAAGAGAATTATCCAAAAAGCTGAAGCTTTATGAGCAGTTGTAAAAAATATTGTAACTATCCCAAATAATAAAAGTGAAATATTACTGATACACAGTTTTTTGTTCTCAACCATACTGGCTCCGAATAACCATAAGGCAGGGAATGTTATAAAAAAAATACCAGGATGTTTAAGAAAGCCTTTTCCTATTTCTGCTATTCTTCTAACCCCCTCCACATCCTTGCCAGTAAGTAATCCTCCTGTGACACCCGTCCAATATCCATATAGTATTAGCATTGAAATTCCTACAACAAAAAAGAGTTTCATTACTACTGAATTGGCAATAAAAACCTTCTTGTGGCTTCTTTTTCTTTTTTTATTCTTCTTCAGTTTATATAATCCAGTTCCAGCCAAATAAGATACTGTCGCAAGAAATTGTATATATATCGCATTATTATAAATACTTTTAGAAATAAAAAGATTTGCTAAGCTTGGAATCCCATAATAAAAAGAAAATAAAACCAAGGGGAAAAAAAACGGGTTAAACAACTTAAAATCTCTCCTTTTCCATGCAACAAATGTGTAAATACACAAAGGAAGAAATAATAAAACAAAATTAAGAAAACTCAAAAATACCATATCAGCAATCTTTAGCTTTCTTCGCTAAAACTATTACAGTTTCGGAAATTCCCGGTAAAAGGAAGAATTTTGCAACGCATTTTAAATTAGCGGCTTTTAGTTCACTATCTATTTGCTTTAAGGAAACAGGATTCCAGAAATTTCCTTTTCTGGCACGCATTTTTTTTCTACGTAATGTCTGCAATGAGTTTTTGTGATAGTACACTACTATAACAAATGAACTACTAACTCGATTGAGTTCTTTTAACACATTATGTCTATTCTCGGTGGGAAGATGCCCGAACAATCGTAATGATATCGCTGCTTCAAAAGATGAATCGGAAAACGGCAGCGACTCCGCATCACCAGCCATAAATTCTGTATGCGTTTTAATTTGAATAAGTTGAGTTTTCGCTTTGCTTTGACTGATCATAGCTGGAGAAATATCAACACCTGTCATATAAAAACCCTTCTTGGCTAAGAAAAGTGAAAGTCTACCTGTGCCACAAGGTACATCAAGCAACTTTGAAGGTGGCAAAATATTCGCTCTTTTTATTGCTTTGTAGACTAATTTTTTTTCCAGCCTATCTGTCAACCACCCTTTGACACTAAAGAGTCGGTTTTGATCATATTCTTTCACAACTTTTTCATTTTTATATACGGTTTTTGCTTGATAGCTCATTTTTGCTCCAATGACCACAATCTTAAGTATTTTTTAACAATATTTTTAATATTGTAACTGTTTTCCGCTTTTGATATACAAGCATGTTTCATTTCTGGAAAGTTGGTTTTTATCTTAAACATTTGTTTGACCAAATCATCGGTGTTCTTCGCCATAAAACCGGTATCTCCATTACTTACGATTTCATCAGCACCCGGTACATCTGTTGTCAGGATGGGAGTGCCTTTCGCAAGCAGCTCAATCCATGTCAATGGAGGAGCCATTATACATTTTTTGTTCAGCACCGGCGAATAAAAAACATCTGCGGCATCTTTAAGAGTACTAAATTGCTCTACGTTTGTTGGAGCTACAAATATCCCCTTTTCCGGCTGATGGAAACGTGCAAAATCTTTCTCAAAAGACTCAGGTTTAAATGCAAAATAAAAAGAAACGCCCAACCCTTTCTGCAAAGCCTTCTTTGCTGCATCAAGAGCATACAGGAAATCCACCCTTTTTATTTGTTGTATATAACCTGCCCACAAAAAAAGCGGCTTATCAGACGGAACTAATGAAGCCGCATCTGAGTTCGTTTGGTTTTGTTCATTCTTATTTTCACAGGGCATTTTAACTCCCCATGGAATATTCATAATTCTATCTTTATTTATGCCTAGTGCATGTATTTTCTTAGCATAAGCACGTGAATAAGGTATGACCATAAGGTTGGCATGCTTATAACTTAAACGAAGATAAGTGTCGTATAGCAATTTGCCCCCGCCTTGATATCCCATTGCTGAAACAGATACCGGACTTGGAGAAAAACCTGAAATTAGCCGATTGACCAATCCTAGATTGTCCATCAGATGTACCTGTTTGTAGGGATTCTCTGTACAAATTTTTTTGAGTTCGAAACGTATTTGTTTGCTGTGCAGAAATTTTTCTATAACTCCTAATTTTCTTGGGAACGCCCCAGCCTGCCAGAATATTCTGCGATTTTGGATATCGCCTATTTCCAAAAATTTAGGTCTGATATATTTTATTGATATTTTACAATTACCGATAGAATATTCTTCTGTGGGAATAGCGTTATTCCTGACAGAAAGTATAGTTATGCGATCAAGACGTTCTGCCAGTAGCGGGATCATGTCAATCCAAAAGTTTTTGTCGCCCGAATGACGACAAGGCCAAAAATTCAGCCCTACCAAAACTAGATGTTTAGCTTGCACTTTTTTCATTACCACTTATCTTAAAATAACAATTTTATTTGTGTTCTTATTCACTGTTTTTTTCTGGGCAATCATTACTATGCTTAATCCAAAAAAAGGAACAGCTGTAAACAATAGATATAATGGGAAAATACGAATTTTCCTGAGAACTGTTTTTGGCATTGGAAATGTATAACCTAAATAACTTATATCGAAATCATATCGACCCAATAAGCAATTTAACGTTTTAGCAGAAAAATAAAAAGCATGATCACGATGAGTGATCTCTCTGCGGAATAATAAACTAAAAAAGTTTAAAATATAGAAAGCATTGGGAACTGTTACCACAATCTCTCCTGTTGACTTAAGCACCTGAAAAACCTTTTTTAAACAAAGGCCTGGATTGTTTAAATGTTCTAGTACTTCTCCAATTACGACAACATCAAATGTTGCTTCAGCAAAATTTTTATCCAACTTTTCGGCATCTCCGTGTCGTACATCAAATCCCTTTTTTTTGAGTGCCGAAAGTCCCTCTTCGCTTATATCAATGCCTATGCAACTGTGTGCTGCGTCAGCGATTTTTTTGTGTAATAAAGTATTTTCCTTTATTCTGTGATGAGTTATTGGCCAATCCGTACATCCAATATGAAGGACATTCTTCCCCTTACATTTATCGGCTATTATTTCGTTGCGACATGTGACTCGCTCAACTTTGTTAATATTCAACCGAAGTGGCGAAAAAATATTCGATTCTGATTTCATCTAACACCCCGTGTATTATTATAAAAAACTTTACTTAGATATAACACAAAAAAAATGTGGACACAAGTTCTGGCTAAGGCGATTCCTGTTATTCCAAAAGATCTCATTAAAATATAATTTAGTAGAATCGTTAAGGCAACCGAGTAAAAACCATACTGCATTATGACTTTTGTGTTTTTAGTTGTCATGTGTGCATATAAGAAAACACTTCCTATTATATATGGTGCAAATCCTAATAGATAACACACCCAAGCCCAACCTGTTGTCAAAAGTGATGCCTCGTCAAAATCTCCTCGCCCAAAAGCCAGTGTCACAATTTGCCTCTGAAAAATGATAAGCAATACCGTAATTGGCAGTGTTAAGAGAGTTACCATTTTTACTGTTCTATTGACATCTTTCTTTAATCGTTGGAAACCTTCTTTGATGTATCTTTCACTCCAATGTGACAAAAGCGTCACCATCAAACCGGTTATCATGAAAGTCACCGGTATCATATAAAGCCTGTCAGCGTAATGTAGGATGGACACACTGCCCTTGTCGAGCCAGGACGCCATAGTTTTGTCCACAATTGGATTAAAACCAATTGCGACCATTCCTATAATCTGATAAGAAGCTGTCTTGAAAAATTCCATAAGTTTAGGGGTAATCCAAAATGACATACGTAACTTGAAAAGGTTTAATTGCTTAGTAACAAACAACAAAACAGCCAAGCGAACAATCTCGCCTACTATATAACCCAAGGCAATTGAGTGTACTCCATACTTATCCTTGAAAGTAAATATGATAATCAGATTCGTTATTGCCCGAAACGCTGGTGAAATAGCAGGGAATGCAAATTTCTTATAAGTGTTTAATGCCCCCTCCAGAATGCTCGTCCAAACCAGAAGTACAATTAGCGGACTTGTCTCAAGCAACAATTGAAAAATAAAATTTAAAGCCTGTTCATCAAATCGAGCTACTACTGATAAGACAGGCTTGGCAACCAGAAGGAGTAACACTGTCAAAACCAACATCCCAATACCGCTAATGCCTAAGAGTCCGCCGACAAATTTACCAACATCCTCATTGTTTGACCTTGCCTGGGCAATATAAGGGACAATTACACTTTTCACAACCGGTGCAAATATGCCTGAAAGGAAAAGAATTAACCCATAAGCAAAGAAGAACGCGTCTGTCTCTTCGCTTACTCCAAACCAGGCAGCAATGAAAAATGGAACAAGAAACCCAACTGTTTTACCAACAGTACTCAATACAGTCGTGTTTACGGCATCCCGAACTAACGGGCGTGTATAGAAGTTTAAGATTTTATTGATCATTAAAACTTTTCAGTTATTCGACAAATATTAGTTTAAGTTAAAGATTAAGAGAGTCTCAAAAACGGAACCTTTAAGACTCTCTTAATACATTGAACAAAACGGTTAATACTAACCATCGGACATAACCAGCTTCCGCGAGTTGCTATTAACCGCTGATAGTGCTAATAATTTTATTTATTTCTATGAAACTCAAGCCTGTTTTTTAAACCCTCTAATAAAAAGGATGTAAATATTGCTATCATTAATACTACTGCAAACACTATGGCGCTTTTCTTGACTATACCTCTGGCAATAATGTCGATGAGTGGATTTTCTGCAACAGGAGTATTAATATCAATTTGGTTCTCAATTTTCTTAATATACGAATTTAAGTAATCCTTCAACTCTTCCTTCTCAATTTCTTTCTCTGATTTAAGCAAAAATGAATGGAATTGTTGTATACTATCATGTGATAATGTTTTATTTTCCACATCAACTAAAAGCTTTTGGTTTAGGCTAAGCAAACTTTTATAATACTCATACTTTTTCTCATTTTCCTTAATAGTTTCCTCAAGTTGGATCATTCTCGATTCAGCAGTTTGTATCTGGTATTCAACAGGCAAATACTCACTTCTCCCACCCACATCAAACTGCAACCTAATATCATTTCCAGGGTTATTCGAAGTTTCAGTTTTTACATTTTTTAGCTTTGTTAAAACATTTTCATTCTTTTCCGAAGCAATTTGTAAAACAAACTTGTTTTCCTGAATGGCAGCCATTTCAGTTCTAATTTTGCTTACAGCAGCATTAAGTTGCTCTGCTACCAGGTACATTGGAATTATAGTTTCGAAATTCTCTCTTATTGCCAAAGATATTTTATAAATATTCTCTTTGGAACTTGTAATGGTGGTAATATTAAGGAGTTGAGCCTCCAATGATCGCATCCCCTCCAATTTAGCAGAATCTGTTTCTTTTGTATCGGCAAGATTTATAAATGGTGGCAAA
>CAZOPG010000107.1:0-6827 GCA_964581585.1 uncultured Planctomycetaceae bacterium
TGCTTGTAGGGCGTTTCTAGCGGTCAAGGTATAGAATATAAAGATTAGGTCATATAAACGCCCCAGCAGGTAAATTTTCAATAACGACGTGCTTTCCTTTACGACGGATTTTAACTTTCTCCTCGCTTCCCAAAATCACACCAGAGCTGAAATCGACATCACATTCCGGAATAGTAATGGTATCGCCATGCCACCAGTGAACATACAGATAAACGCTGTCACCTTTCATAGAGGAACATCCGTAACTTGCTCCGCCCACCGCCGGGCAAGGCTCAACACCGCGAACCGACTCGCCGTTGACAGCCATCCATTTGCCAAGTGCCCTAAGGCATTGCTGTTCCGGCTCATCGATAGTCCCCTCCGCCGTCGGCCCGACGTTCAGCAGCATAACCCCTCGATTTAAAGCGATAGCAGTCAGCCTATGAACAATTTCCGCAGCCGATTTGTAATGATCATCTGCAGGGTAATGTCCCCAGTGCTTGTTTATCGTCAGGCAAGCTTCCCAAAGTCGCTCCGCCTCTTTTGGGGCTGTGATGCGTTGTTCTGCTGTATAAAAATCTTCCGGCAACAGCGACCGGTCGTTAATTATAATTTCCGGCTGAGCTTCACGCACCATCGCGTTTAGCCTGGCCGATTCCAAATCTTCGGCTGTCAGATTTCGCTGGCCACTCTGACCGATAATGGTGTCGTACCACAACAGGTCAATTTTGCCGTAATTCGAAACCAGTTCCCGTACTTGTTCATGAATAATTTTCACAAACTCCGCCCACCCAGCCGGGTTATCATCTTTGCCGTCAAAAAACGCTGGAATACTCCAGTCTGGCGGAGAATAGTAGAGCCCAACTTTCAAACCCTGCCCACGGCACGCTTCGACATATTCTTTTATAAGGTCGCGTCTCGGCCCTTGCTTAACCGCATTGCGGTCAGTGGTAGCCGTATCGAACAGGCAAAACCCATCGTGATGCTTCGTCGTCAGTACCATATATCGCATACCAGCTTCTTGTGCCAATTTCGCCCATTCGTCAGGGTTGTATTTCGCCGCCGTAAATTCGCAAATATGCTTATCGTATTCGGCAAGCGACATCTTTTCCGCGAATAATGCCCATTCGCCACGACCGATCGACGAGTACGCTCCCCAGTGAATAAACATTCCGACCCCTGCGTTCCTGAACCATTCGTGGCACTTCTTCATTATTTTCCTTTCACGGTTACATAGTTTTTACAAATAACCAAACAAACACCAGCACAAGAAAGCTTTCTACATAACAACTCAACCCCTGTCAATAAAGTTTTCTTCTGTAGAGACCTCTGAATAACTCGGTTTTTTGAAAAATCAACTGGCTTTAAGGTGTCGCAAAGCCCCTTTTCCCGCAGAGGCGAGGTAGTTTTTCAGAGGTCTCTGTAGTATTAAAGAGTGTAAAAAATCTGGAAATATTATTTTTTTATCAACATTTGGTCTCTCAGAAACGGCACATATTACAGGGGAGTCCCGGAGTGATTAACGCCAATGGAGAGCTGGAAAGCTTTGTGGATTCTTTTTATGAAATTTGTACCCGAAGATGGCTGTCCAATGGATTGCATGCTGTCCCCAAGAAATCATTGAAAGAGGGCCTTGAATGGCATTAACAGGTAAAAAGCGAATTGGCCAGATACTCTGTGAAGAGGGATTTTTAGATCAGTTCCAACTAAAGGAGGCACTTGAAAAACAAAAGAAACGTAAAAATCGCCCATTAGGACTGATCATGATAGATTTGGGTCACATAACGGCTGAACAATTACGGGAAGCACTTTTGCTTCAGATGAAATGCCAGGTAGCGGCATTAGAGTAGGTCTCATGGATTCTTAAATATAGAGGTTCCCTATAACATAGAGGTAAATTGTTCTTCTTCTTCTTCCTCCTGAGCCAGTCGGTAGTTTACCGGCTGGCTTTCTTTATGATTAAAAATCATTGTGCAACAGGCTCTAAAGTTAGGTTTTTTCTGTGGTGAAATAACCAGTGAAATCAGTGTCTAAAAAAAAATCTGGATTCCTACCTCCTCAGGAATGACAACTCTGTGTTCTCGTAAGATAAGTTTGATAAAGCACCGTTTAGCTTCTACGTTCTTCTAGGCTCTTCCGGGCCTGTGGTGTGCGTAGTTGCGGCGGTGCTTTTTTATTAGGGGTACTGCCGGGGATATATAAAAAAACGTCATTGCGAGCGCAGCGAAGCAATCTTGACTGTACGAAATAAAATAAACCATTCGTAGCGTTGAGATTGCCACGTCGGCAATTTCATTGCCTCCTCGCAATGACAAAGTACAAAACCGTCATTTCCGATGCGCGGCGAGGCAGATTCCCCACCTGCGATTTGCCGCAGTCGGAGTGGCAAAAGCTGTTGAGCGATCCAGCTATCCCCCAGAGTTCCCCCCGGCCCTAAAAAAGCTGGACGCTCGGCAGCAAATTTTTACTAAATTTTATGGAAAGGAAAATAATGGCGAAAGCAGAAAAAGAGCAAAAAGCAAAATCATTAAGATATAACAGCATAATGGTTCATATATTCTATACCGATGGCGAAGAAAATCTTGAGGAGTTCAACAATGTTGCACAGATGCTTTATTATGTTAAGAAGTTATTTTTTGAGAAACCCGGCTATCTGGATACAGTGAGGATCGAGTTGTTCTGAAGGGTGGATGGAAAATATCCTTTTCAGAAGAGGAGAAACACTATAAAATGCCTTTATGCAAGGAATGCAGGATAAAATTATTTGCGGCGACTGTATAGAGATACTTAGTAAAGTTAAAAACCCTTTCGCGGACTTGATCTTTGCTGACCCACCTTTCAATATCGGCTACAAATACGACAAATACCATGACAAGCACAAAAAGGAAAATTATATAGCTTGGACGAAAGAGTGGATGAACGCCTGTTATAATGTTCTTAAGCCGACCGGAGCATTTTACATTGCTATTGGGGACGATTACGCCGCGAATATGAAAGTGATCGCCGATGAGATGGGCCTGGTTATGCGGAACTGGATAATCTGGCATTACACGTTTGGCCAGCAGACGAAAACCAAATTTGCCCGTGCTCATACGCATATCTTCTACTTCGTCAAAGACGAGAAAGATTACACTTTTAACGACTATGCGGTTCGCAGTCCATCCGACAGACAGTTGATCTATAACGACAAACGCGCCAACGCAAAAGGTAAGCTGCCGGACGATGTATGGGGTAATTTTTCGCGAGTGTGCGGCACGTTCAATGAACGACAAAAATGGCATCCATGCCAGATGCCCGAAATACTGCTCGCCAGGATAATTGCTGTCAGCAGCAACCCCGGCGATTGGGTGCTTGACCCGTTCAGCGGGTCCGGAACGACCGCCGCGGTCGCGGCTAGGTACGGCAGAAAATATACAGGCATCGATGTATCGAAAAGTTATGCCAAGAATACTGAAAAACGCCTGGCAGAGTTGAAAAGTGAAATCAGCGACGTGAATCTTTTTTTTACTGCCGAAGAAATATATGAGATAGAAAGGCTGTTTGTCGATATAGGAATTGGTGCCGATCAGATGATAGGAAGTGATAAATTGATGAATATTTTTGCTGAACAGCTTACGTTACGGATGAATAACGGGAAAAAATATGCTCCTGAAAAAATAGCGACCGTAATTAAGGGTTTTGTATATTGGTCAAAGAAAGCCTGAAAAACATTCTGCTGCTTTTTGCCGGTTTCACGTTGAGCGCTGCGTTTCTGACGCTGATGCAGGTGCCATTCTCGTTTAGCTGGCTTGCCTGGCTGGCGCTGGTGCCCTTTGTCCTTCTCTGTTCGGATAAGGCCAAACTGTGGCCGTTGATGGTTACCGCCTATGTCATCTCAGTTGCCTACTGGCTGGGCAATCTATACTGGATAGGGATGACAACGAAAGCCGGCTGGGTGGCCTTTTGTTTGTATATGGGCCTGTATTGGCCTGTGCTGGCGATGTGCGTTCGCTGGTGCAGAGAGAAGAAACTTCCATTGTTTTTGCCTGTCGCGGTTTTATTCCTCGGCGCAGAAGCATTTCAGGGATTCTTTTTTAATGGATTCAGTTGGCGCCTGCTGGGGCACAGTCAGTATGCTAATATAACGATCATACAGATAGCGGATATTTTCGGGGCAGGGGGGGTATCTTTTCTGGTGGCGATGGTGAACGGGCTTTTGGCTCAGATGATTATAAGTTTTCGTCAGAGGCGATTATTAAGACGCGATAATATGGTCGCTCTTGTTGTTGTGGCAGTTGCGATTGTCGCGACGGTTTTTTACGGGCGATGGCGAACAGGACAGACCGATGAATTCGTCAGGCCTGGCCCTGTTGTCGCGGCGGTGCAGACGAATGTTCCTTTTGAGGTGAAACAAAACCCCGTTGCGAGAAACAGTATATTTCTTGATATGCTCAAGAAGAGCCGAATGTGTGTAGAGGCAGGCGCTGAACTTATTGTCTGGCCTGAGACGATGGTGCTCGGGACGCTGGATAAAAGTTTTCTGGAGTTGGTAAGCAAATCGCATCTGTACAATGTTTTTGACCGGGCACTGTCGAGACATTCAGCCCAGGGCGTTTATGTTCTTGCAGGCGCTTCCGGCGGGAAAGCGGTGCCCATTGACGGAAAAGTACATTCGGTGGAAAAATACAATACGGTTTTTCTTTATCGGCCGGACGGCAAACAGGATGAGAAGCATTACAACAAAATACACCTGGTACCGTTTGGTGAATATGTCCCGCTACGCAATTCGATACCGCCTCTGCATTGGTTCCTGATGAAGCTGACGCCATACGAGCATGATTACACCCTTGATGCCGGGACTGAATACACTGTTTTTGATATGAACTCCAACGGCGCCGAGTATAAGTTTAGCGTGATGATCTGCTACGAGGATACGGTTCCTAAAATTGCCAGGAAGATGTCGTTGGATGCTAATGGCGAGAAACGCATTGACTGGCTGGTGAATATAAGTAATGACGGCTGGTTTGTGAGCCCTGGCGATAATGGCCGGGCTAGCACGGAACTGGCTCAGCATACGGCGATTTGTGTGTTCAGGGCCGTCGAAAATCGTCTGGCAGTGCTACGCAGTGTTAATACAGGTATAAGTTGTGCTATTGATTCGCTCGGAAGGATACGAAATCGCTTTATTATCGGAACATTGCCTCCTGATGTGATGCAACGTGCCGCCGTGGGCGGATGGTTTTTGGACAGGATACCAATTGACAGCAGGGTTACTCTTTTCAGTAAACTTGGTCAATGGCTGGATTTTTCTTGTGCAATTTGCCTGATTATTACGATAATACTATCAGTTAAACGTAAAGGATGCAAAAAATGACTATGAGATGGAGCTGTTCGCTTTTGTTGGTTCTGGGGGTTATTCTGTTTTGTGCTTGCCAGGCCGCAGATGCTCAGCCTGAAAAACTTTCATCGCATGCACTAAATGCATTTGCTGTCCAGATTGTTGAGAAGGCTCTTTCTGATAAGAGCCCCTATATTCGAACAAAGGCTATAGAGGTGGTAGCCGCCTGCCAGATAACCAGTCTGATGCCGCAAGTTTTGCATTTAGCCAAAGATCCTATAGTTCCGGTGAGATTTTCTGTGATTCTGGCCGTTGCTGATCTGAAATACCGCAGGGGAAATTTAGCTGTTGAGCGATCACTCCAGGACGGGAACAAGAACATTCGTATTGCAGCGGCCTATGCGATGGTAAAAATGGGACATATCGAATTCATCCGCACAATTCGTGATGCAATGAAAGATACTGATACTACCGTTATAGCCAATGCAGCACTGCTTCTGGGTAAAATTGGCGATGGCAGGGCCTTGCCATTGTTGTACGCTGCCAAGGACGATCTTGATATGGCTGATAAGGTCCGGTTTCAGGCGGTTGAAGCTATCGCGAGGATTGGTGACGAGAAAATTTACCCGAAGATATGGACAATGCTGGTGAGTAAGTACGCAGACGATAGAGTTATGGGCATAAAAGCAATGAGGTTTTTGGCCTCTGCTAAAGCCTCAAATGCGATGATTACGATGCTGGATGATGATATTCCGGAAGTAAGGCTTGTCGCCGCCGAACAGCTCGGAATTCTCGGAGATAAGAGCGGGCAGGTGGTTGTGGAGGAATATTTTGCAAATCCTTCTCCGGGACGCAATATTGAGGAGATAGAGCGTCAGGATGTTTTTGCGGCTTTGGCGATAGGCCGAATCAAGAGTAAATCTCTAAAGCCCCACCTTGCTGAACTGCTAAAAAGTAAATCTCAACCGGTTTGTTTGGCTGCTTCTGAGGCGGTTTTGTTGCTGACAGAATAGCCGACCAAGGCTGTATATTATTTTTATGTAAGGATAAAAATAACTTGACCTTATCGATGATACAACGTAAAATTTCTGAAAACCGCTGTTTATTGGCGGGCAGGTGAATCAAAATTATGAAAGGAGCTGGTTTTGAGTATTTTGACAAAAGCCCTAATAGTTCTACTCGCAGTAGCATCTTTATTTCTTTGTGGTATTGTCGTAACCTATGTTGCTACAACAAATAACTATAAAAAAGCTTATGATGAGCTTAGTAGTGAAATAAAGGTGCTGAAAAAGAAGGTTGCCGGCATTAAGGAGCAGCTAAATGACAAGATTCGAGCCATGGAGAATCTCAGTGACCGTTTGAACGGAAGTGTTGAATTGCTCAAAAGTGAGAAGCAAAGGCTTGAACAGGAGTTGAAGTCCGTCAAGTCGGATCGAATTGCTTTGGAGGGGAGAATTAATAATCTCGCGGCCGCTGCTCTGAAATTCGAGGAGACGGTAGGCGGAATGGAGAATTCTCTGAAACAGACCCA
>CAZOPG010000108.1:0-6818 GCA_964581585.1 uncultured Planctomycetaceae bacterium
GATAGTGGCCCGAATACCTGCTATTTTTTCCATTTCATCTTCCGGTATAAAGCTTGCCCGCGTAATTTCTTCACGAACCGCCAGCTTAAATATGTCGGCAGCATCAACGTCATTTTCGATAGCCGCCAAGCCTTGCTTGTAGAAGTGAATTATTGTTCTGAGCAATTCCAGTTGTTTTTCGATCGATGTATAGGTATCAACTTTGTGGAAGGCGTTCTGATGCAGAAAATCTTCACGAATACTTTTTGCCGTCTCCAGTGCCATCCTGTCAACCGCCGAGATCGCCTCGGCACCGACCAGTCTTACAATTTCTATCAGTTCTGCTTCCTGCTCAAGCAGATTCATTGACTGCTGAATAAGCCCCGCCATCTCTTCGGCGTCCTGCTTATCTTCAAAGCATCCGCCAAGATATTGCTTATAGAACGAATAACTCGTCAGCCAGTCGATTGCGGGAAAATGCCTCTGCTGGGCCAATCGTGCCATCAGCGACCAGAACACCTTCACCACATGCAAAGTTGCCTGCACAACCGAGTCAGACAAATCACCGCCTGGAGGACTAACAGCGCCGATGATCGACAGGGCACCTTCACGCTCCGGCGTCCCCATACACTGAACCCTTCCAGCCCGTTCGTAAAACGATGCGATTCTCGCTGCCAGATACGCCGGGTATCCTTCCTCAGCGGGCATCTCTTCAAGTCGAGTAGAGATCTCTCTCATCGCCTCTGCCCATCTGCTTGTCGAATCCGCCATGAGAGCAACGGTATAGCCCATATCGCGATAGTATTCAGCGATTGTGATTCCGGTATAAACCGACGCTTCGCGAGCCGCCACCGGCATGTCGGAAGTGTTAGCGATTAGTACCGAACGTTTCATCAGCGGTTCACCTGAGCGAGGATCCTTCAACTCCGGAAACTCGGTGAGCACATCTGTCATCTCATTGCCGCGTTCGCCGCAGCCGACATAGACAACAACATCGGCATCAACCCACTTTGCCAACTGGTGCTGCACAACTGTTTTGCCCGTCCCAAACGGCCCAGGTACACAAGCGGTACCACCCTTGGCTATAGGGAAAAATGTATCGATAACACGCTGGCCGGTTATGAGTATTTGATTTGGCATCAATCGTGTTTTAACCTTGCGCGGATGACGCACAGGCCACTTCTGCATCAGCTTCAAATCGGTCTTGCTACCGTTGCCGTCATCCACAAAACCAATCGTTTCGTCAACTGTGTAATCGCCCTCTTTCAAATCACCTACTGTTCCACTAATCCCAGGTGGAACCATTATTTTGTGGAGAACCAGCGTGGATTCCTGAACCTGTCCAACAACATTGCCGGGTTCGACTTTGCTGCCGTTTTCAGTGACAGGTGTAAAATGCCATTTTTTTTCCCTGTTCAGGCCGGAAATATCACTTCCGCGCAGGATGTTGCTTCCCTGCGCTTTGTATAGTTCATCCAGCGGCCGTTGAATTCCGTCATAGATACTCTCGATCAGTCCCGGCCCAAGTTCAACACTCAACGGCGCCTCGGTCTTTATCACAGGCTCGCCAGGCCCGATTCCGACGGTATCTTCATAAACCTGAATACTGGCCGTTTCGCCGTGCAGTTCAACTATTTCGCCGATGAGATTATGCTTACTCACTCGGACAACCTCGTACATCTTTGCTCCAGCCATATTCTCCGCTACTACAACGGGGCCGGCCACTTTTATTATTCTGCCTTCGTTTCCCTGAACCATATCAAACACCTTTTCTCAATTATTTTGTAAAATATCAATACCAGTTGCCATTTTGAGCAGTTTGCCCAATGATTCTGTCGCAAACCCCTGCGATTCGGTTGTGAACGGAACTGTTACAACACACGGGATAGGCTTTTGGCTGGTAGCCTCAAACACCTCCTGTGCCACCGGTGCTATATTCTCAGCGACAACCACAAGTGCGTACCTCGCCGCGAGAATTTCCTTTGCCGATTTGATAACAGCTTCCGGCTCGGTCGATACACCGAACGTATCCAGTCCCAATGCCGAAAATGGCATGACAAAATCCGAATCACCTAAAACTGCAACTTTACCTTCCATACCTGTATCTCTTTAACTAAACCGCTAATCTATCCAGAATCAACTCCGGCTCAAGACCGTTCCTCTTGGCCGTCAAAACCATTCTTACCATTCTTATTTCGTGTTCTTTAGCCAGCGTGTAGGCGATAATCGGCTGAAAGCCAGCGGTGATCTCTCTTGTCGTTTTTAGAAATCCCAGCAAATGCCCATCACAGGCTGCCTCAAGCTTCAAAAATGAATTTTCCTTCTGCAGATAATTGACACCAGTCTCAACAATATAGCCGTAAGGTGTTGCCGCAAAGGCCTGCGCCATCGTTTCATATCCAATATCTATGCACTGAACGAACCTGGATGGCTCTATATATCCGCCCGGCATGAAGACATCCATATCCTCTGATTCGGTAAACTTTATTCTCAGCATTGTGCGGATATTGCTAAGGTCGATATACATCTTGTGCAACTCGACCAGAAAAATGCTTCCGATCTTTTTCGCATTTTCAAGCTGAAACTCTGCTTCTGCCTTATCGATAGCTATGTCAATGTCGCGAACATTCTTATTTTTATAATAGCCCAGTACGCCAGCCTCGACACCTTCCTGCAGATAAGCTGGCAACGTACTATAATCTTCCTGCTCAAAGACCTGTTCAAACTCATCAATGGGAATATTACCATAGATGCAGTAATCGGTTCCTAATGGTTTTTCCAGCACAAGCCTTCGTATCACCAAACGCATATTGACAAAATCCGACCGCGCCATTCCAAACTCAATAATTTTCTCATCAGTTATCAAATTTTTGAACAAATCTCTGGCCTCGCTCCGTCTGTCGCGCAGCATCTGTTCGATTTCTTCGATACTGGCAGAAGCCGCTATCGCGTATTCTGTTCCATTGAGCATTTCTATTACGTCGTCGGCTCCGCCTGCATTTGCCATCTCGGTAAAGAACGCCAGGTTGAACATCTTTTCTTCAAGCGTCCTGACCTGAGCAACAGCGAAGCTGTACTCCCAATCCTCAGGACCAACAGGAGGAAAAAGATTAAAATGTAAAACAGGTTGTTCTTCTAATACTGCCATTTTCTCTTCACAAATTAATTAAAAAGTTCACTCGCAAGTTCCGTTTCGAGCTCTTCCCTCACCTGACCAAGCAGAACTTCAAGACTAACATTGATTCGTACTTTTCCTCTTCTTAATATGAAACCGGCCTGGATATCAGCCTTGTCCTCAGCAATGCTTAGACCGCCTTTACCGCCAAGCTTGCTGTTGACATTATTGAGAAAGTCCGCCCCAAACCTGCCTTCATTTTTGCCCGTTACTATCTGTTCGTCACCTGTCTCGACAGAAGCTATCATAAGCTTTTCTATTAGTTGAACATAATCGGCATCACTCATCTTTTTGATTGCCTCGGCGGCCTTGCTAAAGACTTCATCTATAAGAATTTTTCTCATTTGCAGATTTTGTTTTGAAATATCCATCCGTGCCGTAGCCAGAACTCTCGACTTCGCCTCTTCAAAAGCCGTTTGTTCAAGCTGGGCAGTTTCCTTATCAAAATCCTTAAGCTGCCCGGCCGTCTGTTCAGCCGATTGTATTGCTTTTCTATCAGCTTCAGCCTTAATTTTTTCCGCCTCGACAGTGGCATCGGCAAGAATCTTTTCAACTACTTTTTCAACACTCATAATAAAAAGCCCTTCTTCGGTCTACAAAAATCAAATACTGCTTCACCTGCCAGATTCAATCATCAGGCCTGATTAACCTACGTTTATACCTATCATAATTATGAGAAACGACACAAGGAACCCGAGGATAGCATAAAATTCTACAAGTGCGGCATATACCAGACCTGCTTTAATACCCATCTCCGGCCTTTTCGCGGACATCACGATACCGCCTGCACATGCTTTGCCCTGATGAATACCGCTGAACAGTCCTGCGATACCGACCGGTAGACATCCAGCGAATAATTGTAGGCCTGTAGCGATCGAAAGAGCTTCAATACCGCCGCCAAACATATTGATCTTGAGCATTACAAAAAGCGCGATAACCATGCCATAGATACCCTGCGTACTCGGCAGCACTACCAACAGGGTCATCAGACCGTACCGCTCAGGTTTTTCCGCCAACACGCCGGTAGCTGTTCTGCCGGCTATACCAAGACCTATCGATGAGCCGATACCTGCCATAAAAGTTGCCACCGCTGCCCCTGCGAAAGCCAATGCTATTGCATAATCCATCTTAAAAACCTTTCATTGAAAATTAGTATTTTATTTTTTTATTTGCTAACGTTTTTTTCTGTTTTTATTATCAAATGCTTAAAGGAAAGCGACAGAGGATTAAATTCTTTCCCGCCGCCTGTAAAGAATTTCGGGAAGAATTCTACAAACTGCAATCTCAGGCTGTGCACGAATGAGCTTAATACCGACAGGGCCAGATTCATCGTATGGCCGCCGACAAAAAGCAACGCCCCCAAAACATATCCGATCCCGTAAGGCACTTCCATAACAAGCTCAACCAGAATATTGACAGCTATTCCCAACCCTGCGGTAACCATTCCCAACGCCATCAATCTTACATAACTGAGCACATCGCCAAAATAGAAAACGGTGCTGAACAGCGAAAAAACTCCGCCACCAATTCTGCCGGCCATACCTGATTTGCGTTCGCTGAAACAGAAGATCAATATTGCCTGTGATATTGCTATCCAGCCGGCAATTTTGCCCACGACCTCTGGCATCGTTACCGCTTTGCTCAATCCGAGCAGAACCAGCGAATTCAGGAATATTATCCACGCCAAAAAGTTGAATACCGCTGTCGCGTAATCTTTACGCGACAGGTTATTAAAAAATCCGATAAACAATGCGAACATTATTTGCACATATCCCAAAATCATCGAAATCATAAAGAAGATCATCGGGTCTTTCATCGGATCGAAAAGCATTAATTTTTCGCGGAAACCGCTCAATTGCGGTATCAGCGTCTGAAAAGCATCGCCGAACCATCCGCCGGTCAATGCCCCGGCGACAATTGTGCAGATCGAACATATAAAAAACATCCAAAGAGCCTTTTTGTCTCCCTGAAACTTCTTCATCAGCCACCACAGGGCCACTGCCAGCACTATTCCGTATCCTGCATCCGTAAGGCAAAGCCCAAAGAACAACGCGAAGAACGGCGCCAGAAACGCCGTCGGATCCACATCGCCCAGCGTGGGCATTCCGTGCAGCCTTGTGATAGTCTCGAAAGGTTTTATCGCTCGATTATTTTCTATTTCGATTGGAACCTCTTCGCCCTCGGTCAGTTCCATTTCACTAATGCTCGAAGATTCAAACTTCGCGACAACCTTTTCAAGTCTGCCAAAGTCTTTACTCTTAACCCAGCCCTCAAGCAGAACCACCTGCTCAGTCTCCGGAGCGCCTAGCCTTGTCTGTTCCCTGCTGAGCAGGTTACGATAATGATCGCAGAGTATTTGCAATTCTGTCTGGTGCTCACTAATATCGCGAGCTTGTTCTTTGGCAGCGGCAATCTGTTCACTTAGCTGTCTCAGTTTTTCAGTGTTCTGTTGTATTAGCTCGGCTGCTGTCCCACAGAGTCCGGAAAAATTCACCTGCTCAAAATCAGCTGCACGCAAAACTTTTTGTATCGACGAAAACGCCTCATCCAGACAAATCACCACAAAAGCTCTCTGACTATTACCAAGGCCAAAACCCTCTATGGCCCCGCCAAGTTCGGCAATCTCGCCTGCGGTCTGCTCGAAACGACGTTCAGCTAACCGTCCGGCCAGAACAACAGCTTTGTCCAACTGATATATTTGTTCCAGCGGCGTCGCCATAGACTCCCACGGCCACAACTCGCCAATCCGAACATTTGTGTTTTCATATTCAGCACTAAGGCTTTCAATTTTCTCAGAAAGCTCTTTGCATTGAGCCAGGATATCCAAAGTCTCCTCGCTACTCGCAACTCGGCTGTACTGATCCCTTGCGACAACAGTTAGCGGTGCCAGCGCCTCAGCTAAGGTTTGTTTTCGTTCCATAGCGCCTTTAAGAAACACCAAAGCCTCTTCAAGTTCCTTGACGGTATCCTCAATTTCCCTGGTCTTTTTGGGCTCGGTGTGCAATTCTGGCCATTCTTTGCTTATCATGGCTCTGGCTGCGTCAAGAATCTGGATTATTCCCTCTTCCTGTAGTGCCTCAAGCAGTTGCCTGGCCTCTGTGCAGTGACTGGCTATTATAACTTTCTTAATATGTGCTACGGACATTTATATGCCTGTTTATTTAATCGCATCTACTATTCTGGCTACAGCAGCATCACTTTTCCGGGCTGCATTGCCGCGTAATTTTTCCAGAGTCTGCTCAGCCTGTGCTTTAAGCTGTTGAGCCTCGGCTGAACCCTGAGCTTTCGCCTGATTGACAGCCTTTTCAATTACATCGCTGCGCCGCTGGCCAGCCTGTTCGAGTTGCTGACTGCGTTTGACAGCAACTTCGCCAATAATTCGTGCCGATTCGGCCTTAGCCTGCTCAATAATCCTTTTTGAATCAGCCTCTGCCTTTTTAATCTGTTTTATCAGTTCCATTTACTTGTGCCTGTACTTAACTGCAATATTAGCTAAAATTACACAAACGAACCATTATCTACTCAACCTCTCAAAAAATCAATCAAAAAACGCAACTTTGCTTTTTGGATGTTGGCTCAAATAATCCTATAATAGAGTTTTTATTGCTCTTTAGAGCCTGTTGCACAATGATTTTTGAATCCAACCGTTTTGGATCCGATGGTT
>CAZOPG010000109.1:0-6783 GCA_964581585.1 uncultured Planctomycetaceae bacterium
ACAAAAGGCCGTCTTCCCAATGCGAGAAAACGGCCTTGATTTTGATATCACTGATATTACTCTTTTTCCGGCTCCGTTTCCGGGACAGGATCAATTTGCGGCTCATCACCTTCGACAACTGGCTCAGCCGCTGCCTCAGGTTCAGCAGGTTCATCTTCGGCAATTGCTTCAGCTTCGGCCGGCTCCGGCTTTTTCTCATCCGCACCGGTAGTAACCATATCTGGCTGCAACATAAGCGAACCATCCAAGCCGCCGCGTTTGGGTGCCTCTTCCAATAGCCCTGCCTCTTCGTCAGAATGTTTTTGTTTCTCGTCTTCACTTGCCCACTGCACCCTTCGCATACTCAGGCCGATTTTTCTCGCATCAGAATCTACCCTGAGAATTTTAACTTCCACTTCATCGCCTATATTAACGACATCCTGTGGAGTATCAATCTTTTGGTCGGCTATTTCTGATATATGCAAAAGACCCTCAAGACCATCTTCAAGCTCCACAAAAACACCAAAATTCGTAAGCTTGGTAATAACTCCCTTTACAATCTGGCCTGGCATATATTTGTCAAGAATAGCGTGAAGCCATGGGTCTTCGGTCAATTGTTTTATGCCAAGAGAAATTCGCTGCTTGTTCTCATCAACCTCGAGGACAAGACACTTAATTTCCTGACCCTTATCGATGAATTCGCTCGGATGGTTGAATTTCTTTGTCCAGCTAAAATCAGAAATATGAATCAGGCCGTCAATGCCAGGCTCTATCTCAACAAAAACACCATAGTTTGTCAGACTGGTCGTCTTTACGGTAACGATCGTTCCGGGCGGATACTTCTGCGAAGCTATAGCCCATGGATTCGTTTCCAACTGTTTGATACCAAGAGATATTTCCTGCTTTTCCCTGTTAACATCCAGAACGACAACTTCAATTTCATCTTCCAAGTTAAACAAATCGGCCGGGTGAGAGATGCGTTTCGTCCAGCTCATTTCGCTGATGTGGACAAGTCCCTCGACACCTTCCTCAAGGCGAACAAAAATTCCATAGTTCATTACATTTACAACTTTACCCTTCACCCGCACCTCGATCGGATAGCGAGATTCAATATTTTCCCATGGGCTTGCGTTCTTTTGTTTTAATCCGAGGGAAACTTTTTCATTCTCTTTGTCCAATCCAATCACAACACACTCGATTTCCTGGTCAAGCTTAACAACTTCCGATGGATGTGTGATTCGTCCCCAGCTAAGGTCGGATATATGCAGCAACCCGTCCAGACCGCCAAGATCTACAAACACGCCAAAGTCGGCGATATTCTTTACGACACCTTTCCTAATCTGATTGATCTCAATTTCACCGAGCAATTTCTCCTTGCTAACAGAGCGTTCCTCTTCGATAACCTTACGTCTGGACACAACAATATTTCTATTTTCGGTATCAATTTTGAGAATCTCACAGGTAACATCTCTACCGATGAACCTGCTGATATCTCCTGGCTTTCGAATATCAACCTGTGAAGCCGGCAAAAAGACGGGCACACCAATATCGATAAGCAGACCGCCCTTGATACGACGAACAACCTTGCCGGTAATAATATCACCTTCAGCATTGTTCTCGATCACCCTTTCCCAACCCCTTATACGATCAGCTTTACGCTTACTAAGAATGATCAAGCCGCCGACATCGATTTCTTCGAGCAAAATTTCAATTTCTCTTCCCTGCTCGATCTCATCGGGGTCGTCAAATTCAGAAGCTTCAACAACACCTTCGCTTTTTAAGCCAATTTCAAGAATTACATCGTTCCCGATCTGCTTGAGAATTCGCCCTTTCAGGATAGTGCCAGGCGTAAGCGCAGCTACCTTTTGGTCAAGGACTTCCAAAAGCAATGAGCTTTCTTCCTCTCCAAAAAGCTCATCCACCTGTTGGTCAAGCTCCTCAGGAGAAACACCTAATCGACTAATAATAGTTCTATCTACCATAACTTTCAATTCCTTTGGTGGAGAATTCTTTTCAGCCAGGACCGTGCTCCACATACACTTTTCACAAACTCAGCTGTCGTGCAGAAATTGCACACCAAAATATATAAAACGCATTGACCCACATAGCCAATGCTTCAATAACTCCTAACCGGCGGTGGTATCAAACTTCCGCAGGTTTCCAACAAACTCCTCAATTATCCATTCAGGAGTCGAGGCACCTGCGGTAACACCTGCCTTCTTTTTGCCGAAAAGCAAGATTGTATCAAGTTCCTGCCAGTTTTGCAAATGAAAGGTTTGACTATTATATTTTTTGCATAACTCCGCTAATTTACGCGTGTTGGCACTGTGCAGGCCTCCAAGAACAAACATTACCTCAACCTGCTGACACAGTTGAATTGCGTCCCTCTGTCTTTTAATCGCTTCTTTACACAGGGTATCGATTATTTTCATCTCCGAAAAGCCCTTTTTAACTATTAAACCGACCATATTACCAAAATGCTCAGGGCTCTGAGTTGTTTGGCATAAAATCCCCAACTTCTTATTTCCTGGCAAGTTAAGGATATCGCTCTCATCACCAACTACTATGACACCCTCTGTCGAGCCGACAACAGCCTGCACTTCAGGATGCCCTTTGTCGCCAATAATAACCACTAGGTAGCCGTCATAACAGAGTTTTTTCGCGATTTTCTGCACCCTCTTTACGAGCACACAGGTAGCATCGACTATTTTCAACCCCTTGTCTTTAATTTTGCGAAGCTGCTCAGCCGTGGCACCATGAGAGCGGATCAGCACCGTCCCAGATTCTATCTGCTCAACGGTTTCAATAGTTCTGAGCCCTTCTTTGGCCAATTTATCCACAACGTCTTTATTATGAATCACCTCGCCAAGACTGTACACAACCTTTTCCTGGGCCAGTGTATCCTGAGCCATTCGGATCGCATTCCTGACACCGGGACAAAATCCGCATCTTTGTACAACTAACACTTCCATAAATTAGCTATCCGTTTAATATTTGTAAATTTCCTTGCCTTGCATTAGGCGAAGTTCATTTTGCATCTGCCGCATTGTAGTGACTAAAGATTCAACAAATTTTTCATCACCAAGCTCTTTTATTTTTTCAGGGCTTATCGGCTTACCATAATAAATAACTATTTTTCCCATCTTAAAAAAACATTTTCCCTTCGGCCAACATTCATACGCTCCGTCAATCACGACCGGAATAACCGGGGTATTACTACGTTTGGACAGCAGGCCGAAACCAGGCTTAATATCAGCGATCCTGCCATCGGTCGTACGCGTCGCTTCTGGAAAAAGAACCAGCCCGTACCCCTCTTTTAATTTTGCGATAAATTTCTTAATCGCGGCAAGATCGGCACTTCCCCGTTTTATAGGTATGGCATTGATCGAAGCTATAAACGCGCCGCGCAACGACGTAAAAAGTGTATCCCTGGCCGCAAAGCAGCACTCCCTTTCCAGTGGAACACTACAGACTATAGGATCGAGAAAACTCTGGTGATTGCTCAATAGCAAAAAACCACCTTCTTTGGGAATATTCTCTCTTCCGTAGGCACGCAGCCGAAAGACCATTGAACTCAATAACCGTGAACCTATAAGCAAACCCCAATACCAAAAATGTTTTATAAAACGCAGTAACATCATTTTTCCAGGTACCTCATTAATTTTTCGACAACTTCATAAATTGTAAGATTTGTAGTATCAATTTCAACAGCATCCTCTGCCCGAACCAATGGCCCAACCGTCCTGCTGCAATCCGCCTTGTCACGATCTTCTATCAAGCCTTGAATTTGCTGCACATCCGCCGAAAGCCCCTTCGCCTGCAATTCTTCAGTTCTTCTTTTGGCACGCTCGCCAGCAGTTGCCGTCAGGAAGAACTTAAATTCAGCCTCGTAAAAAGCAACAGACCCCTGATCTCTGCCTTCAGTAACGATCTTTTCATGTCTGGCGGCAAACTGCCTTTGCATTTCGACAAGTTTAGTCCTCAACAAAGGAACAGAAGCAACGTAACGGACATTGGCGGTAACTTCAGGGTTGCGTATCTGTTCTGTAACATCGTCAGCATCGACAAAAACACCCATCCGTCCATCAACGGCTTCAAAACGAAATTCTGTCTCAGCCAAAACTTTCGCCAAAGCCTTTTCGTCAGACAGATCACAATTATTGCGCATCGCCGCCAGCGTAACCGCACGATACATCGCGCCGGTATCAAGAAAAACAGCACCAATTTTTTGCGCTACCATTTTGGCAATAGTACTCTTGCCGCTGGCAGCGGGACCGTCAATTGTGATCGTTAGTTTAGCCATTTTTTCCATTAATTTTTATCGCAACGATACTCGTATCATCGGCCTGCCGTACAAGACCCACAAAACGTCTTCTGTATCTCAAAATATTTCTTATCATATTTCCCGGTGGCTCGTCAGCAAATTTTTTCACGGTACTATAGAGCCGATCTATCCCCCAGAGCTTATCACCAAAATTCACCGCATCGATTAGCCCGTCAGTATAAAACAATAATTTATCATTATCTTTAAGCAAAATGGTTTCTATTTCATATTCACTATCTTCAAGAACACCAAGAACCATTCCGCCTTTTTCCAGGGGCTTGATTCGGCCTGACCTGATCAAGAGGGTCGGCTCATGTCCGCAACTGCAATAACTAATGGTCATATCCCGGACATTGATCACAGCATAAAAAAACGTTATAAACTCACCATCCCTGCACTCCGAGCACGCCGCTTTGTTTAGCGTCATAATGATTTCTTTCATCGAATGCCGCTTGTGCCCACCGTCAGCATAGGCACGCAGCATTCCCCTGAACGAACTCATCATAATCGCAGCAGGCACACCTTTGCCAATAACATCGGCAATAGCCACTGCGAGCGTATTATCATCAAGCTTTATAAAATCGTACAAATCTCCACCAACCCCAAAACAGGGCTTGTAAACCGCCGCGATTTCCAGACCGGGAATCTTAGGAGATTTCCGAGGAATCATCCTTCGCTGAATCACCCCGGCCAGTTTCATCTGGCTGGCAACCTGACTCCCCTGAATAGCGCGGGAATAAAGCCTGGCATTAGTTATCGCTATCGCGCACTGCGAGGCAACAAGCCTGACAAAATATACATCCTCTTCGGTAAAACGTCTGGGCTTAAATGTATAAAGTCGAAGAACACCGATGGATTTATCCTTAAACCGCATATCAACCGTTAGTTGACTAACAAGCCCTTCTCTCCTGGCCGCATCAGGATACTTTATCCGTGAGTTTGCCTGCATATCCTCCAATACAACTGCTTCACCGGAAAACGCATCCTTGATAACTCTGTCTTCTTTGGAGACAGGCCCTTTGTTGCGATATTGTTCGCTAAGGCCAAAAGTGCTGCGCATTTCCAATTGGCCGGTTTCATCGTCAAGTAAACGGATTGAGCAGGCGTTGGTATCGGTAATTTCGACAGCAATCCTGGCCAGCTTATCCAGAACCTCACGCAGCGAAAACCCCCCGGCAACCAGGGTACTGATCTGGTATATCTGTTCCTGTCGTTTGGATTGTTTCTTTAGTATTTTCATCACAAAACAGTAGCCCCTTTTAGCTCATTTTTCAACCTTTTTCTTGCATTGTTAATAGTTTTCTGGAAGAATCCACTTTTATGCTTATTAGTAGAGTACAATGGCGAAAAATACAGGGGGTGCTTGGCTTATCGTTTAGAGAGCTTGAAATAGCAAAATCTTAGCCTCAACTTTTTCCACACCCACCAGTATCCACGAGCATTGACCAATCCTATGGTGTGAGACCGATAATTCTGGGCATTGCGACCCAAATTAAAAACCACCTGCCCAAAACCAGCGGCTTTTATCTTGAGCTAATATCGATTATACTTTTAATCAAACCTTGTTTTTTTTCGAACCTTTGGGCTGCATATTGGCTCTTGTTATTAGTAAACGGGCACTTGGAGATTATGTGGCAGAACTTTTAGCTGAATTATTGGAACGCTGCCGAAATGGCGATGAGTCCGCTTATCGGATCATGGTCAAGCGGTTTCAAAACAAGGCATTAGACCTGGCCAAGGCGATACTAATGGACAAACATCTGGCAGAGGATGCGGTTCAGGATGCATTCCTGACAACGTTTAATAAACTGGATCAACTGCGCCGGCCAGAAGCTTTTCCAGGATGGTTCCGACAAATCGTCCGAACAGAGGCGAGGAGAATTACTCGCAAAAAAAACAAACGACCCAATAATACCATACAAGAGAAAAATGCTGAGCTTTCGCCGGGGGCTACAGCTGAACTTACAGAGCTTCGGAAAATAGTTCGCCAGGCACTAAAAGAACTGCCCCGCGCCGGCCGTCAAACCACAGAATTGTTTTATCTGGACGAGCGGAGTTATATTGAAGTTGCGCAGATATTGGATGTGCCGACGGGAACAGTTAAGAGCCGGCTTCACGATGCTCGTCAAAGATTGCGAAATATGTTGCTCGGTTATGTAGAAGAAACAGCGACAAAAAAAACTAAACAAAACCATGACAAACAAATCCCTTTATAGCATGTAAAAGGAAAGGACCAATTATGGCAATCGAACAGACACAGGAATTGGAACGGTTAATGCAGGAAGCTTTCGATAATGATGCGAGCGAGTTGTTTTTTATAGCCAATGAGCCTGCATGTTTTCGGATTAGTGGAGCGATACAACGGAGCCAAGAAGATATATTCAGCGCAGAACAGATTGAAAACATCGCAACGGCGGCATTTGGTGAAGAAATTTTAGAATCGCTTGGCACAGAAAATGCAAAGCTGACCACTCCATGTC
>CAZOPG010000110.1:0-6775 GCA_964581585.1 uncultured Planctomycetaceae bacterium
TATCAAACTGCTCTAATCGTTTATAAGATGGTTGGCGCTGAGTAATTGGGCTATTGACCAAGCCTGTGCAAAAGCCCCTTTTGGTCGGTGTGGCTCATCGCCGTCAAATATTTCCGCGATCGAGCCTATACATCCATCCTTTCTAAGATGTTTCAGGAGCGGCCTGACAAAAGCAGCACAATCCTTCTTTGCGGGGCAACTAAAACCGTTTACCCGCAGATACGCCTCGACAAACGGCCCGATCAGGAATGGCCAAACAGTCCCCTGATGATACGCCTCATCACGCTGTGCCATAGTTCCCGTATACCTTCCGTGATAATTGGCATCGCCCGGAGCAAGCGTACGTAACCCGAAAGGGGTCAGCAAATGTTCATGAACAGTTTCCACAACAGAAATTTTCTGATCGTCTGTCAATGGTGAATAAGGCAGAGAAACTGCGAATATCTGGTTCGGACGGATCGCCGCATCAGGCAAACCCTCATCGTCGATGCAATCATAAAGGTAGCCCCCCTGCTCATACCAGAAGGCCTTCTGAAAACTGGCTGCAATTTTTTGGGTTAATATTTCAAATTGCCGAGCTATTATCGGGTTTCGCCGTCGATAAAATTCCGCTACGCTGCAAATTGCATTATACCACAGCGCATTTATCTCAACGGCTTTGCCGTGACGGGGCGTAAAAACGGTATCACCAACCTTTGCATCCATCCACGTTAGCTGCGTGTTCGAGTCGCCACCACGAATGAGCCCGTCAGTATCCGCTGCGATGCCAAACTTTGTGCCATTAGTATAAGATTCAATGATCCACCGAATAGCGGGCATCAGTTTGGCGGTAAAAGTTTTTGTATCAGAGCTTGCCTGGTAATAATCGAAAGCAGCTTTGATAAACCATAATGAAGCATCGATACTATTGTAATGGGCCGAGCCACCATAATCGTCGAAACGGTTCGGGATCACTCCATCTTCGGCCGCAGCGGCAAAACTGGTAAGAACCGAAGCCGCTTCTTTGAATCGACCCGTACAGAGCAGAAGCCCCTCCAGGGCAATAAAAGCGTCCCTGCCCCAATCGAGAAACCACGGATAGCCTGCAAGAATTGAAACGACTTTTTCCCTGCCAAGTTGTCTTTCTATTACAAACTGCCCGGCCGCCAGCGCAAGTGCTTTGCTGTCACGGTCAGTTTTTTTCGCGCGGCTGAGCAGCTTTTTCTGTCTAAGAGCGAGGTCGTCGCAGACAAGGTCAATATCAAGATCGCGACATTGCTGGGCGGGGTCTGTTTTGGCAAAACTTCCCCAGAATACAATTCTCCCCGGTCTATCGATTGCCTGGCTAAAACATCCCGGAGTCCAGAGATCTTCCGCGTAATCCTGGCAGAGGCGATGGTCAATTCGATATGAGAAATCGTACCACCACTGCGCGTCCTGATGGAAAGGCATCTGGTCAGAGTACATGAAGAGGCGGCCTTCACAGTTGTCGGCTTTTGCCAATAAGGCATTATGAAAATATTGAGCCTGCATCGCTGCGTCCGATTTTTGGAGAGAATGAAAATCTCTCAATGCTACGAATGGCCTCACCGTGAAGTCGACTTCTGCTCTAAGTTTTATGAAATCGTAAACTATTGCGACAACATCTGCATCGGGCAGTAGGTAAATACTTTTTGTCAATTCAAGCTGGTCAAAGTTATAGTCGAAATGGATGCCGGTATCTCTGCGAAAATGCTTTAGATATTTGAGGTTGTGCGGTTGATAATCGGCACCTGTGAATTCAAAATCGGTAAGATTGAATTGGTCCGAGCCGACATCTATTGTTTCCTGACAGGTCGACAATGCCATGATCCTATTGGCCGGTGGCCTGACAGAGCCGACAAGCAAGCCGTGATACCTTCTTGTATTGCATGAAGCCAAAGTCCCAGCAGCGAAACTTCCCCGATTATTTGTCAGGAGCCATTCTTTTTCGAGCATTTGATCCGGATGCGAACTCGGCACATCCGCCGACAAAAAAGCCTTGGCATAGGAATTAATCGATAATACTGACATAGCAACTACCCGACAACCAATGTAGAGGAATCACTCTGTTGTGCTTCGCCAGAACATCGCTTCTGAAGATTACCCATAACATTCATATAATTGATATATGAATCGTAAGGCGAATCGTATGGGTTAAAGTATTTATGCACATCCCCATCAGAAAAATATTTTGTACACATATAGTAGAAATGATCAGAAGTTTGCAGCTTTCGCCAATCTGCAAGCAAAACCTCATCGGAAGCATCTTTAACCGACTTTTCCATTCGATACACTTCGTGAAGAGCGTTGGATTGCATCGCGTTCCCAAGCCATGCCGACAAATCCCGTTCCATATCAGCCCAACTTATAATATGCGGAACATCGACGGTATCTATCGGTGGATAAGACTGGACAACTTCAGAAGGAGTTTTGAAGTCATTATCTGGATGTCTCATGATCTCTTCCGGCAGTTGCCTCATAAAATCAAAAATGCCGGTATCTTCCCACTGATGTTCGCCAAAAGTTTCATAGTCCATAAACAGATTAACGATATTACCATTGCCGTTGACTTTGTTTATCCACTTCGAAAATTTGTTAGCCATTAAAGGCCATTCATTCCAGTCGCGGTTCGAAAAGCGAAAAGCAATATCATCGCTGAGGGAATAATTCTTTAGCAGTAATTTTGTCTTTTGACATCCCGGAGGACTATAGACAAAGTTTGGATTCCTGCCATTGAGAATATGGTCGGCACCTTCGGTTATCACAGCGTCAAATTTATCCATTGATTCAATGACGCTGGCCAGTTCGTTACAGTAAATCAATTCGGTATTTCTGAAAATTCTGGGCGTCTGTCCAAAAAGTTCTTCGATCGTCCGGGTATGCTTGTCAATCTGCTCCTTGAACTCATCATGCGAATACAAAAAACTCAGACTGTGATAATAAGTCTCTGTAAGAAACTCCACACATCCTGTCTGTGCCAGTGCGTGGAATGTACTTAGAACCTCTGGAGCATACTTGCGCAATTGTTCAAGCAGAACGCCGGTTATGCTGTAAGCAACCTTAAATTTGCCGTCATGTCGGTTGATCATCTCAAGGATCAGACGATTAGCGGGTAGATAACACTTGTTGGCGACCTTCCTACAAATCTGCTTATTTTTTATATCGTCGAAGTATTTGTGATCCCGGTCGAAAACTGTGTAATGTCTGAGTCTAAAAGGCTGATGTACCTGAAAATAAAAACAAACAGAAGCCATAAAACCATCCTTGCTTATAGTAAAATGTCAGCCAACAACCTCGGCTTCAACCACTCGCTATTCTGAAATCAAACACAAGCAGCCTGTGCATAAATTTTGGCACACTTCTGTGCCGACTCTTTCCAGCGAAGTTTCCTTACCTCAAAATTGCCATGCTCCCTCAGCGTCATTTCCAAGGGAGAATATCTCAAAACCGCGATAATTTTATTTGCGATCTCGCGCACATCCCAAAAATCTGCCTTCAACACATGCGTAAGCACCTCTGAAACGCCGCTTTGTTTGCTTATCAACACGGGCACATCATAATTCAAAGCCTCAAGCGGAGCTATTCCGAAAGGCTCTGAGACGGAAGGCATTACGTATAGGTCCGCCATTTGATAAATCTTTTGAACGTCTTCGCCCCTAAGAAAACCCGTAAACAGCACCTTGTTGCCTATCCCAAGTTCAGCGGCCATCTCTATGGACCGCCGCATCATATCTCCGGAGCCAGCCATAACAAATTTAACATTGTCCATTATTTCGATAACTTTTTTGGCAGCACCCAGAAAATATTCCGGCCCCTTCTGCATAGTAATTCTGCCGAGGAACAGAACTATTTTCTCATCCTGCTCTATTCCCGTTTTATTGTGATCAATACCATTTTCATTTCTGTTAGCTTCTCTTTCGACGCCATTGTGGACTACCTCAACTTTGTCACCGGTAACACCGTATCGACCGATTATTATATTGCGAGTCAGATGGCTGACAGCGATTATACGGTCAGCGGCGTGCATACCTCTTCGCTCGATATCATATATCATTTGGTTAACGTTCTCGCCGCTTCTGTCGAATTCGGTGGAATGGACGTGAATAATCAATGGTTTGCCCGAAACAGCAGCCACGGCAATACCAGCTGGATATGTCATCCAGTCGTGGGCATGCACAAGATCAAAATCATCCTGCGTAGCCAGACGAACAGCAGCGGCAGCGTACCTGTAAATTTCGGTGTACATGTCGCCGGCGTAATGAGTGTCCTGCTGATTTTCAGACGGGTCGCTTAAATCAAAAATGTTATAGGACTGTCGCTTCCGCTTTATCATTTCCTCAATTTGCTGCTGATATGATTCCGGACTGGCATAAGGCCGCAGGGGAGAGTCGATAGTTTTGATCTTGATGTTCCTGAGTTCCTCTTCATATCCAGAAATGTCGACACCAGAAGTCCTGATGTCAGCCGGAGAACGCATTTTAACGTGTGTGGACAATTCACTGGCATCTACGCTCTTCGGCAGGACAAAAGTAACCTCCAGACCAAGTTTGCTCATAGCCTTTGTCAGGCCATAGCATGCGGTACCTAAACCTCCGCTTATGAAGGGCGGAAACTCCCATCCAAGCATAAAAACTTTCACGCTAACACCTTATTTTCCATTATTGCCAACACATAATTAGACTTATATACTTGAAATATCGGTGTTTTACACAGCCAAGTTTAATAAAATGCCCCATAATACCAACTTTTCAGTATAATTTTCGGCCGATTTGGTCATAATCACCGATCTTGCGAGCTTATACTGGATATATTTGGTCAAACATCACCATCGTACACCCCAAGAAAACAGTTTAACAAACCCCACTGCCAAAGCTAACCATCTGTGAATACTAAAGTAATCCACATTTGCCCATTAAAAGAGCCAACCCGAATACGAAAATCCTCAGGTTGGCCCTTTAATTTGCAAGTTATTGGCAATCAGCCAACCTTCTAAAGGTCCTGAGGCTTAACAGTACTTCGCCTGTTGGCCTTGGTCCTTGCGATGGCACTGTCCAGCATACAGTAGACTTCGTCGCTGAGAGCCTGAAGTGCATCTGATGAAGTCATCATCTTTTTACTTTTGATGTAAGCTTTCACTTTACTTGCCACAATCAAAGACTCTTTTTTCTTAGCCGCTTTTTTAGCCATGTCAAAATCCTCCATGTAAAAGAGAGTTTATGTTTTGCAGGCCACATCCGTTTGGGCCTGCTTATGGGGTATTGTGAACACTTATCAGACTATTATCAACAAAAATATTGCTGAAAATGTAAAATTTTTCACCCAGAGCCGTAATGGCGTCTTTTGTGACATTATCGTTAAAATCGCTACCAAAAACAAATTGTGCCCATATTTTGTTTTTCACAGCCGGATTTAGATTATATCGTCCTGTTTTTTTGACGATACCAGATAAGAACACGCGTTGAGAAAGATACAGATGTCCATGATAAAAAATTTTAGTTTGTATGTTTCAGGAGCCATGAAATGTCTGAACATCTAAACGAGTCCGGCAATAAAAAAACTGCTTTGGCAGAATATGTAAATGTTGCCATCGCCGAAGACATGGAACTTGCCAAGGAATATCAGGACGTACTCAACAACTCTGGTATCTCTGCGGTATTACGAACACAACGAACCGATAATGCGGAAATATTGGGCGTTGCAGTTATGGTTCCGGAAGATTCATGCGAACAGGCAATAACTGTCATCGAAGCGCAACAAGCCTTTGACGACTTCCTGGACGTCGCCTTCAATGATGATGATGATGGCAACGATTATTTTGACGATATTGATTTTGAAGATGATGACGACGATTTTTAGAGCAGGGG
Organism: uncultured Planctomycetaceae bacterium; assembly: GCA_964581585.1. Lineage (GTDB taxonomy): Bacteria > Planctomycetota > Phycisphaerae > Sedimentisphaerales > UBA12454 > CAZOPG01. Next base: position 5,865 of record CAZOPG010000110.1, read on the forward strand.
CCATAACAACTTAGGCCTAAAAAAATAAAATCAGACAATACATGTGAGGCGTTAACGAATGGAAAAATATATATCTGACAAAGACAATGTTTTTACAGAACGACGAAGTGTAGTTAGTGAACGGCGAAAGCTCGTTGTCGACAGACGATTAAATCTTGAACGTCGCCGCGGCCCTGGACGCCGACGCCCTGACGAAAGACGTGCCGCTGAAGAGGGAAATATGACAGATGAGCAGTTTGAATTCGTAACTGCGATTGACCAGTATAAACGTGCAAATCAAAGACCATTCCCAACATGGACCGAAATTCTTGAGATCATAAAGGCAATGGGTTACCGCAAGATAGCAGAGCCGCAAGCACTAAACACTTCCACCGAAGAAGAAGTTCCTGTCCAAACAAAAGCCTGAGTATTGTCCCACAATAAAATTAACGGGGGGAAGGAATAATTACCAATTAGTATGATTAGTTTTATTTGGGGGGTTCTGGTTTCATTATTGCGAAGATTGTTAATAAGACAAAGCCTGTTATAAAAGCTGCGATGTTTATGTTTTGTGAGATTGTCAGGCCATTAGTGTCGATGGGATTATCGTCACGGACGAACTCGAGGAAGAATCTGCAAACGCTATACAAAATGAACATCAATGCGAATGTGCTGCCGCTTTTGGCAATAGCTGGGGGGCTCTTGCCTTTTTTGGTGAAGCTGCCGCCCCACCGCCAGAAAAGATACAGCAACAAACATACAAGCAACGCTAAAGCGGAAGAATAAAGCTGTGTTGGGTGGACTGGCAAGGCTCGATATTTGCCTTTTGTAACTTCAAATTTCTGCTCGTCGGTCAGTATTTCATAAGGCTTCAAATATCCATTGGTGAAAAACTCGGCTGGCAGATCGAGATAAGGCTCTGCTCGGTTCCT
>CAZOPG010000111.1:0-6688 GCA_964581585.1 uncultured Planctomycetaceae bacterium
CTTGATGCGAACAATGAAGTTTTCAGAGAATGGCCGTTTACTTTTGCCGTCCAAGCTGATGACAGTGACGAGAAAATGGTTGTCCAGGGCATAATCGATATGTTGATAAAAATGCCGGCAGGAGTGGTTATAGTGGATTTCAAAACTGACCATATAACTTCTGACCAGACCCTGAAACGCGGGCAAAACTATAAAGCCCAGATTGATTTCTACTCTTCCGCGGCCTCGGCAATTCTCAAAAGCAAAGTAATTTCAAGCTGGCTCTATTTTCTGGAACCATCCATTGCTGTCAGGTGTTGACGCCTGTGCCGCGAATGGTTTCTGCCCAATGCATCGCCTTTACACCTGTTCCGTCAGCAATCTGGTGGCGGCAACTGAATCCACAGGCCACAACCGCGGTACCATTTTTACGATTGCGAACAGCCGGAAAGAGTATTTCTTCACCGATCTGCAGCGACATATTATAATGTTCCTTTTCATAGCCGAACGAGCCAGCCATACCGCAGCAGCCCGAATCAATTTCAGAAACTGACACAGTTGGTATACGCTGCAAAACTTCCGTCATTGCTGTTGTGCCGAACAATGATTTCTGATGGCAATGGCCGTGAATAAGAATATTTTCAAAAGGCGAGGTGAACTCGCAATCCAGGTTGCCATTTTTTATTTCAGATGTGAGGAATTCATCTATCATCACCACATTTTCTTTTATGCGAATGCCAAGTTGTTCATCGTCGATAAGATCGGGCAAATCATCGGTCAGGGCCGAAGCGCAGCCAGGCTCACAAGCCACAATCTTCAATCCCTGTTGAATAAATTTATCCAGATTGCGCAGCGTCTTTTCGCCGCCAACTTTGGCGTCCCGCAGAAATCCATGAGATATTTTCGGTCTCTGACAGCAGCCGGCATTTGCCAAAACCACTTCATAGCCGCACGATTCAAGCAATTCAACCGCTGATATTCCGACGTTGGTCTGGTGATATTTCATGTAGGTATCGTCGAAAAGAACGACTTTTTTAGTCATTTTCTCGGCTGGCTTCGGACGATTTGCGAACCATTTGTTCAATGTTTTACTGGAATATTCAGGTGGTACGCGGCGGCTGTCAAAGCCAGCAACCATTTCCAGCACTTTTCGGAAGGGCCAACTACTTTGGAAAAAATTAACAATAGGAGCCAGCCAACCGGAAAATATCCTCGCCATCAACGGAGAATACGCAATCATTCTTTCCCGTAAACCCACACCGTTGGCATCGTGATATTTTTGTAGAAATTCGCTTTTGAGCCGGGTAAGGTCAACATTGCTCGGACATTCTGATTTACAACTTTTGCAGGCAAGGCATAGATCCATCACCTTGAACATGCGTTTGCTTGTCATGGCGTTGGGGCCTAGTTGGCCAGTCATCGCCAATCGTAAAGCATTGGCTCGGCCGCGAGTAGAGGCTTCTTCATCACCTGTTGCTCGGTAACTGGGGCACATAGTGCCCTCAAGATTTTGTCGACAAACTCCAACCCCTGAACATGCTTCGACCGCCTCGGCAAAGTTGCCGCTATTTCGATAATGATATTCGGTATGCTGCTGGGCTGTTTCGTATTTTGTGCCGTACCTCAGGTTTTGATCCATCGGATTAGGATTAATAATTGTTCCTGGATTCATCAAGCCGTCAGGATCGAACAGTTTCTTGACCTGACGCAAAGCATCATAAAGCTTTGTTCCAAAAAATTGCTCCAACTTTGGGCTTCTGGCGCGTCCATCGCCATGTTCTCCGCTCCAGGACCCGCCGTATTTGGTAACTAGCCCGAAAACAAAATCGGAAATAGCCTTCATATGCTCTATATCTTCCTGTTCCTTCAGATTTAATCTTGGCCGAAGATGTATAGTCCCGACACTTGCATGGGCATACATAACAATAGGTACATCGACACTCTTACAGAATCCTAATATCTGCTCGATATATTCAGGCAAAAATTTTGTCGGCACACAGGTATCCTCAATGAACGCTTGTGGTTTGCGATCGCCCTTTAAATTGAGTAGCAATCCTAACCCATTCTTCCTGATAGTCCAGATTTTGGCTTGTTCGGCAGGTTCAGTTATAATCGGCCAGGCGTATCCATATTTTTCATTCTGCAATTCGCTAACGAGTTTCTCCATTTTTTCTCTGGCTTGTTCAGGATTTTCTCCAAAAAATTCCACAAGAAGAATACCTTGCGGCTGTCCCTGGATAAGCCCATTTGGCCTGGCAGTGCTGAAATCTTCTTTGGCCATATCAATCAGATCGAAATCAAGTATCTCAATAGCGGACGGATTGTGTTTCAATATTGGCTCAACTGTTCCTATAGCCTTGGATAATTCTGCAAAGTGAACCGCACACAATGTCTTAGCTTTTGGCAGGGGCTCCAGATGCAACTTGGTTTCGAGAACAATGCCAAGAGTCCCTTCACTTCCAACTATAAGTTCAGCCAGATTCCACTTATCTGTCCCCACAAAAGAGTCAAGGTTATACCCCTGTACACGCCGCATAACTTTTGGAAATCTTTTTTCAATTTCATCGCGGTTGGCTTCTATTATCTTTTTGAAGTCGTCGAGAATTTGCCCCTGTCTGCTATTTTCCTGTGCACATCGCAGATATGCATCGGCGGAAAGCTCTTTGAATTCCATCACAGTGCCATCAGCGATAAGAACTTTCGTCTCAAGAACGTGCTGGCGGGTTATGCCATAGACAATGCTTCTTGTGCCGGAAGCGTTGTTGCCTATCATACCTCCGATAGTGGCTCTGTTGCTTGTTGCAGGATCCGGAGCAAAGAGAAGTCCGTGCTCTGCCAAAGTAACGTTGAGTTCATCGAGAATTACGCCAGGCTGAACACGCACCCAGCACTGCTTGGCGTTCACTTCGATTATTTTGTTCATATATTTGGTAAAGTCGATGACCATACCGGAATTAACGCATTGGCCGTTTAAGCTTGTAGCCGAGCCTCGCGGCAAGATATTAACGTTGTATTCGGCAGCCACTTTTACAGCTGACTTAACATCTGTTTCATCGAATGGCAATACGACAACCAGAGGTTTTATCTGATACATGCTGGCGTCAGTGGCATAAAGCCCAAGCGTTACATCATCAAAAAAGATTTCTCCTTTGATACAATTACGAAGTTTCTGTTCAAAAGCCTTCATTTTTACCTGTTCCATTAACACTTTCCTCTGCCATTTATTGAAAACAGGTGCTAGTATCTATAATAAAAGCCTTTAGTCAAGTTTTTTTAGGCTTTCATCTTTTTAGGTTGATTATAGGCATATTTGGCGTATATTCTCTTTCATGCAAAATTTAGTTGAATCAAATCAAGCCAAAGACAATAAAAAACATGGGTTCTTCTCTGTCCATTATGACATCAAAGCAACGGTTTACACATTGCTTGCCCTGACATGCTGGTCTATGGGCCCGCTTTTCATAAAGCAATTAACATTTTCTCTTGATTCCTGGTCGCAAAATTTTCTCCGCTATACCGTAGCAGCTTTGTTCCTGTCGCCTTATCTTATCTTCGCATACAAAAAAGGATATGTGGAAAGAGCCATCTGGAAAAAGGCCATACCGCCGGCAATGGCAAATATACTGATGCAGAGTCTTTGGGCATCAGCTTTCTACTACGCCAATCCGGGTCTGATGGTACTGTTGTCAAAATCGTCTATTCTTTGGATAGCTGGCTTTTCATTTATATTTTTTCCTGACGAAAGGCCTTTGCTCAGGAGTAAACGATTCTGGACAGGTTTTTTGTTAGCACTTTGCGGGATAATCGGCGTAATGTTTTTCAAAAAAGATTTTGCTGCCAAGGGAAATTTCATCGGCATTATTCTGACATTATTGGCATCGGTGAGCTGGGCTGTTTACACAATTTCTGCAAAAGCAGCATTTAAGGGTTCAAATTCTGTTGCGGGGTTTTCTGTGCTGTCGATATATACTGCTGTCGCTTTGGCGATATTGGCTTTTGCTTTCGGCGAACCGGCAGCCTCGGTGACTATGGGTCTTGGCCCATGGTCCTGCGTAGTAATATCCGGCATAGTTGCAATCGCCATTTCTCATACAACGTTCTATGCCGCCATGAAAAGAATTGGAGCAACCATACCATCGCTGATAATTCTCGCTCAGCCGTTTTTTATACTGCTCATCTCCAGGGTACTCTTTGGCGAAACATTGAATCTTTTGCAGTGGTCATTTGGCTTTGTCCTGATAATAGGGGCAGGACTGTCAATCTGGGCACAGGGACATCTCCGAAATGATGCTGCTAAAAACCAGAATTAGCCGGTAAAAGTAGACGAGATGGGAGTCGAACCCATTCTGCCATTATGCAACTACGTTGTTATCAAGAAGTTAGGGATTTAGTTTGAACCATATCGAAAGTTAAAAAAAGAATTTACAGAAAAAACATTGCTTAATTTAGAACAGGGGGAGGAAAAATCAACACAATATTTGTCGCATGTTATTTATTACAAGCCTGGATTTTGATATCGGAAAATGTTTGTTATGTTTTTAATATGAAGTTTAGCAGTTTACCGACAAATTGTGGCGATACTTGGTACATTATATAGGTTTTTGCTATTTTGGAACTGTAATGTTTGTTAATTTGAAAGGGTACAAAATGAGAACGGTTCTTAAATGTTTTTTCGATGATGAAAAAGGGCTGGAAACCGTCGAATACGCTATTATTGCGGGCCTAATTGTGGTCGGTGTAATAGCGACGGTAGCCAGCATTGGTACGTGGGTGAACACAAAGTTCGCTGCTTTATTGACTGCACTTAGCACTTAAGTGGATAATAGCTGATGTTTTTGAACTTTGACAAAATGACGGTTGTAATTCAGTGGGGCATCGTGATAGGTGCCTCACTGGTTGCAGCGGTATCAGACCTGCATAGCAGGCGCATTCCGAATATCCTCACATTTCCAGTTTTGATATCAGGATTAATATGGGCTGGCTGGATCGGAGGGCTTTCGGGCATAGCTAATTCGATAATTGCTTGCCTATGGCTTGGGTTGCCGTTTTTATTGTTATTTATTTTTGCCGGTGGCGGTGCAGGTGATGCCAAGTTAATGGGAGCGATTGGAGCCTGTCTTGGATTGTCTCAAGGGACGGTTATATTGGTCTGTGTAATGATTGCAGGAATCATTTTTTCTTTATGCAAGGCGACAATAAACAAAAAGCTAAAAATCGTTTTGACGAATGTATTTATATCTGTTTATACCGTTATTATTTTCGTTCTTAACCACAGAACAAAACAATTAGTAATTAACCGAGACGTCTCTATTGCCGAAGCTGATGCGTTGACCATCCCGTATGGGACGGCAATTTTCGCAGGTGTTTGTGTAGGAGGAACCCTGATTTTAAACAAATGACAATGTTGTAAGTTTCTGTTTCAATGGCCACAGAGGGACCATAATCATTACAACCTGGATGTAAGTTACGTTCTTGTAAAAATGGGTGAGATAACATGAAATGGTCCGTTGTTTTATTGATAGCGTTAGGATTATTGGCTGCGGTTTCTGCATCAGTTTTAGTGGGTGCCCTGCGAGCATTTCCTTACAGCGCCAGTGCCAATGATTTATCTTCAAAAGTTGAAGTTGTTTTAGCTGCCAAAACACTGCCTGCGATGTCTGCAATTGCTCCAAATGATTTGACCATAAAAACAATTTCAAAGGAGAATTTACCGGAAGGATATCTTTCCGATCCAGTACAAGCCATTGGCCGAATCGTTGCTATATCCGTTGCTCAGGAGCAGATTTTAACAAAAACCTGTTTCATAGAAGGGGGAGATCGAGCGAGATTAGCAGCTGCTATTCCACACGGAATGCGTGCTATTAATATTACGTTTCCAAATAATTCCATCAGCGGTGGGCTGTTATACCCGGGCTGTGTCGTTGATATTTTGGCATCTTTCAGGCTTCCCTCAAAGAGTCGGGCAAAAGGTAAGGCGATATCTACAACTCTTCTCCAGAGCATTCAAGTGCTTGCGGTAGAAAATGTTTCTATAGTAACCAAAGACAACGAAGAGAAAGGGCGTACAGATAAGCCGGCTCACTCAAGTAATAGAAAACTAATGGTTACTCATGGTAAATTCAAGACAGGCCGAAGCACTGCAACTGGCTCGAGAATATGGCAGTATATCGGTAGCTATGAGAAATCCTCTCGATAAAAATCCAGTCGATAGTGATTCCACCGTATTGAATGAAGGGAACTTAGCAAAGTTTGGTTCTTTACTGGCTCCGACAAAGTTAAGTCCTGAGCGGAAAATAGCTTTATTGAAAGAAATGAGTAGTAAGTCCTCAAAAAAATCTGACATGAGCAGCCATGCCCCATTGGACGGTTCCGATGATCAATCTGAACAGTGGAAGGTAACCGTGATTCGCGGCAAGGATGTTCAGATACAGAAACTTGATAATTCGGAAACAGAGGAGATTCCTTTGACGGACGTATTTTTAGACTAAGAAAAATATTTAAAATGGTTATTGTTTGGTGGGTATTATGATGTTAAAAATAAATTTAATATTAAGGATCAAACGAATTGGTACTCGGCAGATAATTGGTACTTTGATTTGCCTATTTATTAGTTGCTCTCTTGTATTTGCTGCCGATGGTAGCTTAGTGGATAAGATTACTCCGCGGGGAAACATAGTGATAAATGTTGGGGAATCCAGGATAAGAAGAA
>CAZOPG010000112.1:0-6670 GCA_964581585.1 uncultured Planctomycetaceae bacterium
GGCGGAATAGTCCAATTCACCCCCCTGGCCTATGGCAATGGGCCCGGAAGCTATTATTAATATCTTTTTTGTGTCTTTTCCTTTCGGCCTTTTTTACCTTTTTTTGCTTCTACATTAATCTGTCGAAGCATTTTACTATTTATCCTGAAATTTTCAAGGATATAAAGTTGATTATTGGCACTGCTCTGTCTTTACCAAATGCCTTTTTTACTCACTCACTTGGTTTTTTAACCAATTGTCGATAGCCGCAGCGGCTTGGCGTCCGCTGTCAATTGCCCGAACAATTAATGAGGCCCCGATAGATGTATCACCGGCAGCAAATACCACAGGCAGGCTGGTTTGGCAATTTTCCACCGCCACATTTCCTGATTCATCGAGCTGCAAGCCCAATTCTTTTACAAGACCGCTATGTGATACATGGAGAAATCCCATCGCCAGCAATACCATATCAACATCAAGGGAAAATTCTGTGCCAGGCAACTCCTTAAATTTCCAGCCATCATCTTCCTGGAACCACTCAACTCGGCAGCAGTGCAATTGTGTAACATCTGTTTCTACACCCGAGAATTTCTTAGTGCATATGGACCATTGCCGATTACAGCCTTCTTCGTGAGACGTGGAGGTTCTCATAATTCGCGGCCACATAGGCCATGGTGTATCGGGCGGCCGAGTTTCCGGCGGTTTGGGCAGAATCTCCAGTTGATGAATCTCTTTAGCTCCCTGCCTTCGAGCTGTTCCGACACAATCACTGCCTGTATCACCGCCGCCTATTACGACTACAACTTTGTTCTTTGCCGTGATAGTTGCCGATTCATCTACAGGCTTGTTGTTGCAAAGTTTGTTTTGTGCTTTCAGATAATCCATAGCAAATAGAATCTTCTCATAACCTCTGCCAACTATATTGAGGTCTCGAGGTTGACCGGCACCCATTGTCAGGCAAATACAGTCAAATCTCTTTTTTAGATAATGGGCGGAAATATCCTTTCCGACATTTACGTCTGTTTGAAATTCAACACCCTCGGCTGCCAGCTGCTCTAATCTGCGGTCAATAATACTTTTGGCAAGCTTAAAATTCGGAATACCATATCGCAGCAGGCCCCCGATTTTCTCATCCTTTTCAAAAACGATCACGCTGTGTCCGGCTCGCGCCAATTGTTGAGCTGCCGTCAAACCAGCAGGTCCGGAACCAATTACCGCAACCTTTTTTCCACTCTTTTTTTTAGCGGGCAATGGCTTAATCCAACCTTCTTTGAAGCCGCGTTCAACAACTTGAAACTCAATATGTCTGATCAACACCGGTTCATCGTTAATGGAAAGCGTACACGCAGTTTCGCAAGGCGCCGGACATACTCGGCCAGTAATTTCAGGGAAATTATTAGTTGAATGAAGTAGCTCGCAGGCCTGCTGCCATTTACCCTGATAGACGAATTCGTTCAAATCTGGAATATAGTTCCTCAATGGGCATCCAGCGCCGTGGCAAAACGGTACTCCACAGTCCATACATCTTGCTGTCTGCTGGTGAATCTGATCGGGAGTGAGGGGCAGGTCAAGCTCACTAAAATCATGTACCCTTTGCTCAATCGGCCGATGCCCTATAGGCTGACGTTTATATTTTTGAAAGCCTCTTATTTCGCCCATTGAAACACCTCTTCTGTTGCTGGTATTGTTTCCGTATCTCGCTGCTGGGCGGCACGCATCTTTTCCAGTGCTTTGCGGTAATCTATCGGGACAACTTTTGCAAATTTCCCCACCATATCAGGCCATGCCTCCAGTATATATTTAGCACGTGCGCTGTCGGTCCACTTTAGATGCTGCTCGATCAAATCGTGCAGCAATTTTTTATCTTTTTCTTTCCAAACACTTTCAAGCTCGACCATATCAAGGTTACACCGTGTATCGAACAGTTGTGCCTCATCGAGCACATAAGCCAGGCCGCCGCTCATACCAGCTGCAAAATTACATCCGGTTTTTCCAAGCACAACCACCAGCCCGCCTGTCATATACTCACAACAATGGTCACCAACCCCTTCGACAACCGCCCTCACTCCGCTATTTCTAACGCAGAATCTTTCACCCGCCATTCCATTTATAAAAACTTCACCTGAGGTGGCACCATAAAGCAAGGTATTGCCTGCAATGATATTTTCATGCTCAATAAACGGCGAATCCTTTGGTGTTTTGACAACAATTCTTCCGCCGGAAAGGCTTTTGCCGAGATAGTCATTACTTTCCCCGACCAGCTTCAACGTTACACCAGGTGCTAGGAATGCACCAAAGCTTTGCCCCGCCGAGCCCTGCAAAATAATTTGCAGTGTGTTATCACTCAGACCTTTTTCGCCATATTTTTTAACAATTTTATTGCTCAAAATTGCCCCGACAGTCCGGTTTGTATTTCGAATCGGCATCTCTATAACGGTTTGCTTCTGTTCCTCAATTGCAGCCTTAGCTTTATCCAATATCTGCCAATCAAGGTGGTCGCCAAGCTTGTTGGCTTGTGGATTGGTATATCTTTTCCCAGTGCCTTCAGGGACATCGACTTGATGAAAGATAGCGGAAAAATCTAATCCCTTTGCCTTCCAATGGTCAATCGCTTTGTTGGTTTGGAGTTTGTCTACCCTGCCAACCATTTCCTCGAATTTTCTAAATCCGAGCCGAGCCATGATCTGTCGTGCTTCCTCAGCGACAAAGAACATAAATCGTTCAATATATTCTGGCTTCCCCGCAAAACGCCTCCGCAGTTCCGGGTCCTGGGTGCCAATTCCAAAAGGACAGGCCCCTTCATGACATTTTCGCAGCAATGTGCAGCCAAGTGTTACCAGAGCCGAAGTTCCAAAGCCAAATTGTTCAGCTCCTAACAGCGCGGCAATTACGACATCTCTGCCCGTCTTGAGTTGGCCATCGGTTTGAACTCGGATTCGATCTCGCAGATTGTTCATTACTAAAATCTGTTGAGTCTCAGCCAATCCAAGTTCCCACGGACAGCCGGTATGCTTGATTGAAGAAAGTGGACTTGCACCCGTACCGCCGTCATGGCCGCTGATAAGGACTTCATCGGCATTACCTTTGGCAACACCGGCGGCGATTGTGCCGACTCCGACTTCAGCGACAAGCTTGACCGAAACTTTCACTCCCGGATTGCTGCACTTGAGGTCGTATATCAACTGAGCCAGGTCCTCAATCGAGTATATATCGTGATGAGGCGGAGGCGAAATAAGAGTTACGCCAGGCGTTGAAAATCTCATTTTTGCGATTTCTTCCGTTACTTTGTGTCCGGGCAATTGTCCGCCCTCACCAGGTTTTGCACCTTGAGCAATTTTTATCTGAAGCTCTTTTGCATGAGCCAGATAATTAATTGTGACGCCAAATCGCCCGCTGGCAACCTGTTTAATGGCACAGCTTTTTGAATCTCCGTTAGCTTCCGGTATGTAGCGAGATGGTTCCTCACCTCCTTCGCCGGTATTACTCATCGCTCCTATACGGTTCATCGCAACCGCCATACATTCGTGAGCTTCTTTGCTGATTGAACCATGACTCATTGCGCCGGTACAAAATCTTTTAACTATTTCCGCTGCTGGCTCCACTTGGTCAATTGCTATCGGTTTACTGTCAACAAACTCAAAAAGTCCGCGCAAAGTGTAAAGCCTTCGAGCCTGCTGATTGATCTCCCTGGCATAATCTTCATAGGCCTGACAATCTGAATATTTGACCGCATGCTGCAGTCTTGCTATTGTTGTCGGGTTCCAAAGATGCTCTTCGCCATCATGTCTGAAATGATACTCACCACCAAAATCTAATTCAAGCACCCCAGAGGGTCGCTGCTCGAAAGCGGTTTTATGACGAAGAATGGCCTCCATCGCTATTTCCGCCAGGCCAACGCCGCCGATCCGCGAACTTGTACCGGTAAAGTACTCATCCACAAAAGAACGATTCAAGCCGATCGCCTCAAACAATTGGGCACCAGTGTAACTGCGCAAGGTCGAAATCCCCATCTTGCTCATTGTTTTTAAGATACCTTTTTTAATAGCGGCAATATAGTTGTCAACTATTTGTGACGACTCCATGTTTTCAGAAAGTTGGCCCTGTTGTTGAAGATAATCAAGCGTTTCAAATGCCAGATAGGGATTTGCCGCGTTAGCGCCAAACCCGCACAAGAGGCAAAAATGCATAACCTCACGCGGTTCACCACTTTCAACGATCAAACCTACTTCGCCGCGAAGACCGTGACTTAGCAATCCATGATGGACCGCAGCAGTTGCCAGGAGCAATGGAATCGGAGCCTTGGTCTGACAAGCCTGGCGGTCACTGATTATTATCAGCGAGGCACCTTTCTTAATAGCCTGCTGAGCAGAATCGACTAATTCACTCAAGACCTGTCGTAAACCCGCAGCAACATCAGGAACATTAATATCGAATACCGACGAGATGGTAACCGTTTTAAGATCCTGCCTTTTCGTGGTTCGCAGCCGTACAATATCTTCATTGGTCAATATTGGGTGCGGCAACTTCAGTTGTCGGCAATGCTCAGGCGATTCGGTGAGTATGTTTGGCTTTTTGCCCACAAAATTCATCAGGCTCATAACCATACCCTCACGCAGAGGATCTATCGCAGGATTTGTTACCTGGGCGAAGAGCTGTTTGAAATAGTTAAACAAAAGTTTCGGCTTATCAGAAAGCACCGCCAAAGGTGCGTCATTTCCCATGGACCCAACCGCTTCCTGGGCATTTAGGGCCATCGGCAGCAAAACCATCTTCAACTCTTCACGAGTATAGCTGAACAATCGCAGCTTCTGAGCCAACATACCTGAGTCAGTGCGCACCAGTTTGGGCGCCTCAAACAGACCGCGAAGTTCAATTTTATTTTGATCCAGCCACCTGCGATAAGGCTTTTGGCGGGCAATCTTGCTTTTTGTCTCATTGTCAGAAATTATCCTGCCCTCAATCGTATCAACAAGAAACATATAACCAGGTTGGAGGCGTCCTTTTCTTTGGATTTTTTCCGGTGGAAACTGGACAACCCCAGCTTCACTTGCCATAACGACCAAACCATCTGTTGTTACAAGCCAGCGACAAGGCCTGAGACCATTACGGTCAAGTGTTCCGCCAACAATACGACCATCGGTAAACACCATCGCAGTAGGACCATCCCAGGGTTCCATTATGGAAGCGTGATACTCATAAAATGCGCGTTTATCTGTGCTAATGTGATAACTTGCACCGAACGCCTCCGGAATCATCATCATTGTAGAATGAGGCATACTCCTTCCGGAACGAACCAGCAGTTCAAGAACATTATCAAAACAAGCAGAGTCGCTCGCCTCAGGGGTCAAGATCGGAAACACGTCAGTAATATCATCGCCAAATACCGAGGTAGACATTTTCCCCTGACGAGCCTGCATCCAGTTGCGATTACCACTTAGCGTATTTATTTCTCCGTTATGAGCTATGCACCGCAATGGCTGAGCAAGCTGCCAGCTTGGAAATGTGTTAGTGCTGTAGCGCTGATGAACAATGGCAAGGGCAGAGGCTAGGCGTTCATCGGCAAGGTCTGGATAATAAGCGAACAACTGCCAGGCCATGAACATTCCCTTATAGCAGATGGTTCTGCAGGAAAGTGAAGTTACATAAAAATCTTTTCCCTCCTGACCAAATTGCGCCCTGACAAACTTTTCCGCTCGCCTGCGGGCCAAGTATAATTTTTGCTCAAGCAATTCGTCTTCTACACCGGCCCCGTCAACGAATATCTGTTTTATTGAAGGTTCAGAGTCGAGAGCGATCTTGCCTAAACAATCATTTGACGTAGGCACATTTCGCCGGCCCAGAATCTTCATGCCATAATATTTAAGGGAATCTTCTAAAAGCTTTTGACATTTTTCAGCAAGTTTCTTGTCCTTTGGCTCAAACACCATGCCTACCCCATATTTTGACCTTGGCGGCAAAGAAAACCCTGATCTCTCGGATTCAGCTTTGAAAAACTCATGAGGAATCTGAAATAATATCCCAGCCCCGTCACCCGTAACTTCATCGGAACCAGCTGCCCCGCGATGATGCAAATTAATCAGAATTTCTTTACCATATTCAATGATCGAATGATCTTGCTTGCCACTGATATTTACAACTGCACCGATACCGCAGCCATCATGCTCACGGCGAGATTCGTACAGGCCCTGATCTTCTGTTTTCAAAAACACTATATTTCCAATTCGGGATTTTTTTATCTTAGAAACAACATTTCCGCATACGTTGGCAACGGCCACAAATCGGCATCAACGATCTTTTCCAGTTCATCTGCTGCCTCGCGTACCGTTTGCATAGCCACAACGACACTGTTTTTGTAATCTTCTGCCTGCTTAACGCTATCTTCGATGTTACCCGCCTTGGTCACTGCTTTTTCAAGCACCTCAATACCGCCTCGCAGTGATGTCATCAAAACACAGACTTCTTTAAGCATCTCGACCTGAGTATCAGCATCAACACCAGCGGCACTTATCTCCCTGACGGAATTACCCAGCCGTGCCGAATATGCGACAACAGCTGGCAGAATTTGTCGCTTACTAATGTTCAGCATTGTTTTAGCTTCAATATTAATTACCATACTGTATGCTTCCAGCAGAACTTCCGTACAGGCCGCCAACTCAGCTTTGGTCAGTACCTTGTGCTTCTCAAAAACATG
>CAZOPG010000113.1:0-6666 GCA_964581585.1 uncultured Planctomycetaceae bacterium
AAAGCGGGCTGATAAAAACAGCGAAGCGTTGCGCTTCAAATTAAAATTCAAGAATCTTTGTGCACTAACTCAACAGATCCACGACCTCGAGGGAGTGGTAAATGCTGATTACGGAACCAATCGTCATTGATATAAAACGCTCTTATTAAATCCGATTGGTATAATAATCGGATTCGGTATAGCTTTCGTTGGCAGTACTGAACTCTAAACAAATTCAAAAGGCAAATTACCAAAAACAAAAAACCACATATCACCATCTTTGTATTGTTAGTTGTTATTACAACAAACACTAGTTTTAACATTATTAAGAAAAGCAAAAGATGAATAACAAAAACGTTTCACGTGAAACACTTTAGCGATTCAGCTTTTAAAAATTCAAACATTACCTGTATTCCTATTATTACTTCGTGCCGGATGAAGTAACAACCTTTTGGTGCTACCACAAAGTTTGTGGGCACTACTGGCTTTCGGCCAATCAAGGAAAATCACCCAAATGATCAATTTTTCAGGAAAGCCGTCTAAAGATTTAACTCGTTTTTATGGCATAAAGAGATAAACAGCTCAAAATAACTATAAAGGCCCCATTCAAAATAACCCTGCCTGCGCGGGAATAACAGAGGCCTGGCTTTAGAAGGTGCCCCCGTTTTCTTTTGAATACTTCGTCAGGCAGGTGTTTTTTTGCTGGACATGACTCAATCTCTTTGGTATAAGTTCTCAAGAAGGATCGCCACCCTTTACATTATAATTATCTTTAAGAGCATATTTATAAAGGTAGTTATATATCAAATAAATAACAGTTGGTCTGTCTGAATTATTTTAAGGAACTTGAAATGCCCGAGAAAAAGAAAAAAAACAAAGTTCGACACCTTGGACGTGGATTGCAATCGCTAATGGGTCCTATAATAGAAAGTGCAGACGTGGAAATTGCCGAAGTACCTGTAACATCAATCGCTGATAACTTCCCTCCTGATAAGGAATTAGAGGATTCTCTGCAATGGTTGCCCCTCGATAATATATCGCCAAACCCATATCAGCCACGCACGGAATGGAACCAGGAAGAGCTTGCCGGGCTGGCAGAATCTATCAAAACCAACGGCTTGCTACAGCCGATTGTTGTTCGGCGGGTGAAGGACGGCGATGGAAGCCGCTACGAGATAATTGCTGGAGAGCGAAGGTTCAGGGCCTCGAAAATGGTTGGGCTGGAGACTGTGCCGGCAATGGTGCGTGACGCTGAGGATGCTCAACTTCTCGAATTGGCTTTGATCGAGAACATTCATCGGACAGATTTGAACCCTGTGGAGCGGGCAAGAGCCTATAAAAATTATCTCGATACCTTTGCGTTTAGCCAAACTGAAGCCGCGCAGCATCTTGGTGAGGACAGGTCTGTGATCGCTAACTTTATACGCCTGCTGGACTTACCTTCGAAAATACGGGGAATGCTCATAGAAGGCTCACTTAGTATGGGCCACGCTCGTGCGATTCTCGGCCTGCCGACCGATGAGCTTAGGACCAAGCTTGCGAACCGCGCATTGGCAGGACGACTGAGTGTTCGTGAAGTCGAACGGCTGGTTAAGTTACAGTTAGCCGCCCCGGCAGAGGCAAGGCCGGAAATCGTCAAGCCACCGCATATAAAGGACCTGGAAGATAAAATACGATCACAGCTTGGCACAAAGGTAATTATCCAGGCTCACAAGAACGGCCAACGCGGCAAAATTGTTATCGAATTTTATTCTCTCGATGAATTCGACAGGATAACTGAAAAAATAGGGATTGTCCGGCAACAAATTTAACGGCCTTTTTTCATTAGTGTTTAGCAAATCGCTTGTGTGGATTGAGCTTTCTGTGCCACTCGATGAAATTCAGACATATAAAGTATGCCGTTAAGGCTACAATTGTGCCAAGTATAGTTCCACCAATCGTAAGTTCTAGTCCGATAGCCTTGAATAAATTCCATAATTCAATCCAGAAATGGCGTTTATAAAAAGCACTCAAAATGCTGCCGAAAGAAAAAATTTCCGCTAACATTCCGCTGACACGTTGGGGACCAAGCACCTCAGTGCTGCTAAAACTATTACGGATAACCCATCCAACTAGGTAACTCGGATAAAAAATAAACAGCAATGTAAAAATATTACAGACCCAAACAGATGTAATCGCGGTAAATTTGTTTGCTCTCAATAGAAACGCCAGCAATATAACCATCGGCAGGTGCAGCCCAACAATCGGAGAGAATGCTATGAACAATCCGACGGCAAGTCCCAGTGCTATTCTATGTGGTGAATCGTCGATGTGTAGGATCCGGTACCTGAAAAAACGGATGAGCGGATAGCGTGATTTGCGTTTTGGCGATCTATCTTTCATTAACGTACTCTTCAAATTGCTCACACACTTTTTTGAAAACCCCCTCGACGGTAACGTTGACGATTTTGTGTTGAGCCTTACTGCTTTCCACGGCTCTGCCCCTGCCCTCGGCATCTATTGCCGCGACTGCTTCCCGGCGTCCGTAAGGGCCGACTCTGCCAGGATTGGTATGACCGAAAATCAACACCATCGCAACTCCTAATGCGCTTGCGATATGAGCCGGACCGGTATCGTTGCTGACTAAAACTTTGGCTTTTGACAATAGTGCTATCAACTGCTGAATATTTGTAACTCCTGCAAAATCAAGGATTTGCGTTTTAGATTCTTTTTTTAATTGTTCGATAGTTGGTTTTTCTGTTGCGATGCCTGTAGCAATAATTGTTGAACCGTATTTTGCGGAGATTTTATCCGCCAGTGCCGCGAACGATTTTGCCGGCCAGCATTTTGTCTCAACCGTTGAGCCGGGCACAAGCACTACATAATTTTCCTTATCGACCTTATATTTATCCAACAGTTCATCAACTTCTTTCAGGGCCTGGCTCGAGGGTAACAATCCGAATTTTGCCTCGCTGGTATCAGCTCCGGCGGCAGAAGCCATCTGCTGAAAATAATCCACCTGGTGTGCCGACTCTTCATTTTGCTTTATCGTATCCGTATAGAAAATGTTCGCCAGTTCCCTTGCCTCAGCCATTCCAAATCGCTTTTTGGCCCCGCTGAACCAGCCGAACAGAGCACTTCTGAACAGTCCCTGAAAATCGAATGCAATATCAAATCTACCCTTGCGAAGCTGTTTAACCAGCATACAGAGCTTCTTGAACGTCTTAGGATCGTACCACCATTTGCCAAGAACTTTACGTTCAAAATAAATTATCTCATGTACGCACGGATGACCTTCTAAAAGCGGTGCGCATTCAGGACGAACGAACCAACTTATCTTAGCCTCGCTGAAACTGTCGGCCAGACTGCATACTGCTGGCATAGCCTGAATGATATCACCGAGTGCGCTTGGCTTTATTATCAAAATATTTCGGGGCTTATCGCTCATAAAAGATCATTCACTTTTGTAGGCATCTTTGGCTAATGTCAGCAGCCGTTTCGTCAGCGCCATTTGTCCACCTCGGATAAATACTTTCTTTCGTTGTTCTTTATCGATCCCGACAAGGCTACAGTACATACCGAACCCTCTCAGGTAATCGTCTTGCTTTACTATGTTGAACCTACTTAGAGATTCAGTCAGTTTCCACAGCGTCCTTAGTTGGCATTTATCACGCCCGAGCCGATAAGGTTTGATGCCGTCCATATCGACCAGCTCGACTCTGAATTCGTTTTCATCGTCTCTGTAGATGAGAAAATTGGCCACTTTCGAGTCCCGATGCCACATTGACGCTTTATGCAAATCGGCGAGCAAATGTGCGATTTCAACAGCTATCTGTTGCTTTGCCGCGGGCAGTTCGTCGTCAGGAAGCGATATCCGCTTATAAACAAAATCGTCCAGGCTCATTCTATTGGCCTTGTATTCTGTTATGAAAATACTCTCCTGGATGCGTCCGAACTTTCTTCGCTGCAACGCCGCTAAAGGCAGAACAACCGCGATATTTCTTTTTTGCAGATCAATAGCAAGTCGAAAATTTCTGAAGGCCTTGCTGGTTGTCGATAGCGACCGGAAAAATTCTCGCGTATTTTTACCGCGAATGTGCCTTTTAACAACAACAGCGACCTGCTCGCCATTGCAGTTCAGCCGTTTCATCCCGACGCAGTTTTGCCTTTCTAATTTGAAAGTTTTCTCAAAATCCAGACACAACCGCTCCGGCTCAGCCAGCATCTGTTCGTAACCGCCCACAGCCAACGCATGCCAATGGTTTTTCAGTCGTATCTTTACTATTTTATCACAGTTTTTACCAGTACAAGACATAACGGCCCATTCTAAGCTATGCTGCCGATTTAAGCAAGATGGTTTAACATCCACGACTGGATTACACTATTGATATAACAGCTTAAAAAAAAAGGCCGAGCTAAAATTGCCCAGCCTAGTTACTGCTTGGTGAACCCGCTTACCATTCAACATCTTTAATTTCTATTAAGGACTCGACTGTCTCCTGCAGTTTTTCGTTGCTCACTTCTCTATTGGCTGACAAGCTCATAACCACCCCATCAGACATAACTATCATCACAGTAAATCTTTCTTCGCTAAGACTGTTATAATCGAAAAATTCTGGAATTGCTTTTGCAAAACTCTTCAGGAAGCTTTGTGCATATATAGACCCGTTTGGATGCGTATAAAGCTTTATCCCGCTGGAACTCTCAAAAACAAGCTGCTGCTTGGGTATCCATGCCATTATCTTCTCGTCATAATAATTTCCCTGAACTATTATAATCGTGTTTCCATCATCGCTTTGTATCCCGGTCATATACACTTTAGCTTTTGTGCCAAGTGGATCAAGGGTCTCTATCGTAACGATCTTCTCCATCCACAGCAGTTTCTCAACTGCATATGCAGTATGACTAAGCCCGCTTTGAACATCCTCAGCGGCAACTTCCTTTGACTCAGCCGGCCCATAATCCTGAATAGAGGTCTCTGATTCCTTTGCTTCTTCGATCGGCTTATAATCCTCCCGAGTAAGGCTCTCTACCTCGTATCCTTCTGGAATGGCCGTACTGAATGCGGACGGATCAAGATCAAATTCAAATTCGAATTCATCCAGAAAGATAGTCTGTCCTCTATTGGAGTGTTCAATCTCGATCTCAACCGGAAGTTTTGTCTCCGCATCTACCCATATCGTGAATTCATTGTAGTCGTTTTGCTGATATCTGAAGCCGTGCAGAACTTTTTCATCGTACTCTCTTGTGCCGAGTTCTTCAATAGATCCCTGCTCAAACAGCTTGATCATTTCAATTACATGCGGGTCTTTTCTGGGACCGGCCCCAACAAACTTTGTAACCGTCGCTTTCATCTGATCGGGGTAAAGTTCTGCAACTATCACATCAGCCCCCCGCATATCAATGATATGTATCGAGCCATCTTCAAATTCCTGGCGCCTTTGGGAAAGATTCAAATGATACACTTGCATTGTTGGAAATTCTGAGCCTTTTTCCCGAACAACTTCTTGGCGACATTTATATTTTGTATAGTTCCTGATTTGCTCAACAACCTGAGACCATGCGACACTTGCTCCATCAATGGACCCGCCGAACTGATTTACACCGATAAGCACAGCAACAATTACCACTGCTGCAATTGCTAATTTTGCAATCCTTGTTTTTACAATCATTTCCCAAACATTCGGCTGTAGTTTGGCTAATGGTTTTGCGGACTTTTCAAATGCCTGAAGAACAGCTGTCATAATTTTGTCGTCCAGCTCTGAACTGGCTATGACATTTGATTTGGCAAACAGCCTTTTTATTTCTCCCGTTAGCATCATTTTCCCACCTTACTATTTAATATTGCTCGCAATTTATCGATTCCATATCGAAAACGCCCCTTAGCAGTATTAACAGAAATGCCCGAAGATTCCGCAATGGCCCTGAATGGCATTCGCCCGTGAATGCGCAACACAACCACCTCCCGTTGTTCGTACGGCAAGGCAGCCAACGCCGTACTCAAATGCTGCAACTCCTCGTTAAGCAGCATTCTTTTGTCCGGCTCATCCGTTACCGCTGCCTGCCGACAATCCCCTTCTACGTCAAGCGATAAAACTTTTCCTCGGCGATTTCGCAACAGATCACGAACACGGTTTGCCACACAAGTTGCCAGATAAGCCTTAAGGCTACCCGTCAGGTTAAATTTCTCCAGCCTTTCGACAAAGGCAACGAAAACATCCTGAACTGCATCTTCCGACAAACTTGTATCGTGCGAAATAGCAACCGCCAAGACTAACAAGTAGTCCCGATACTTTTCGTAAATCCGGCGCAAAGCAGGCCCGCTTCCCCGTTTACTTCTAAACACAAGTAACCTGTCTTCCATCAAGCTGGCCTCAGAGAGCAAACGCCCATCACGTATATAACGATTAGCAGGGGTGTTTGGGTATAAACAAAATTACTTTTTTATAATATTTCTCAAAATAACCTATTTGCAGGCCAAAAAATGACAAAATCAGCCACCCAGGATATCATCAAGCAGACCCCTGAGATAGTCCCCATCCTGTCTCATCAGATCTCGCTTGTCTCCCTGCATAATATTCTCTACTGTAATAATTCCACGATAACCGGATTCAACCAATGTTCTAACCAGCACAAAATTATTAATTGCCCCACCGCAAAGTGGCGTACTTATAAACACATCCAAACCAAAGTCATTAAACGAGCAGG
>CAZOPG010000114.1:0-6662 GCA_964581585.1 uncultured Planctomycetaceae bacterium
TGTAACAATATCAGCAAAATGATTCCGTGAAGTTTCAAGGTTGTGATTATAACGACTCAAGCCAGCCTCGGCCAATCGCTTAGCCTGGCTCAAATCGATGATACCAAGAGAGGCACAAATTTCCAAATTATATTTTTCTTTAATTTGTGGTATCAGTTTTTCAAGACGGACAAGTTCCTCTTCCGTGATCGTTCGGCCGGAATAAACAATTCCAAAATTCGGCAAGCCGCAGGAGCATGTTTTTTCAGCGCCGGCAAGAATCTGTTCATCACTGAGGGTCTCTGCCTTGCCTGTAGTTGTTTCATAACGAGCCGATTGTGAACAGAATTTGCAATCCTGATCGCATCCGCCAAGCCTGCCCGGCACTATCGAGCAAAGCCTTACCTTATTACTAAAATTTTTCTCTCTTATCTTATTAGCCCAGTAAAGCAAATCCCAGAGATTCTCCTTGCTCTGGGTCAGCAGAACAGCAATTTCATCCCTCTCGGCCAGGTGCCCATTCAGTATATCTTCAGCAATAAGTGCTATTTTTATATTCATTTTAATAGGAGTTCCTCAAGCGATATAGCGCAATTCCGAAAAGCCTTTGCGGGCAAATTCACTGTTCGCCACTTCGGGCTGCGCAGCGTCATATTTGAGCGGTACTCATCAAGCCTGACAGCAAAGAATACATATCTGCCATCACCAAAATCATAAATTTCTCTACCGTCCGATTCAACATCAACCATATCAAGTGCATAAACAAAAACAAAGATCGGCATGTATTGACTGCCAAAAATCTGCTGCCACTTCCGCAACCCTTCCACGTCGTCCATAGTAACCCAGTTCGACAGGGACGTCAATTTAGCAAAACTGCCGCCCTTGAACTTTCTGCCCTTAACTTCAGCGACAAAAACTCCCTTGCCCTTCGGATACAGCAAAAAGTCAAAACTTTTAATTTTCGATTTCGAAAAAACTGCTCTCTTCTGCTGATCAACCACGACATACTTAATGTGATTGTCCACAAGCCAACTTTCAAAGGCTCGTGCGTAATGATTGCTTGATGGGTCGCGCATAGTATCCAATACTAAAATTGCGTCAAAAAACTCGCAGAATCCTCTTCCCTCTGCTCGCCTGTTTTCATATTTTTAATAACAAGCTTCTTTCTATCAGAATATTCGGCTCCAAGAATAATGCACTCGCTCGAATTTAAGGCAGAGGCCTGCTTGAGCTGCTTACCCAATCCGCCGCCCTTATAGCTGAACTCCGCCGATTTTCCAGCCGATCGCAGAACAGCCGTTATCTCAACTGCTTTTGCCAGCAGCGTTTTATCTGTATAAGCGATAAAATAATCAATCTCCTCAGGTTCCTCTTGGGTCGGCAACCCTTTTTCTTCGAGCAGAATTTCAAGCACACAGTCCCCCATCCCGAAACCTGTAGCTGTTACTTTAGGCCCGCCAAGATCTGCGAGCAGATTATCATACCTGCCGCCTCCGCCGATCGCCCGAAGCTCGCTGCCGGCGTCGAATATCTCAAATACAATACCAGTATAATAGGCAAGCCCCCGCACAATAGCCGGGTCAAAAACACAAAAATCAGAAATACCCATCTTTTTAAGCAAATAAAGCAAACGCTCAAGCTCTTCGATCGCTTTATCGAGTGCAGGAGTTGACCTGGTTATTCCGGCAATTTTATAAACGACATCCAATTCCATAAAGCTTAATATTTCAGCTATCATTCCCTGGTCTGGAACTTCCTTTGCTAAAAGTTCTCGAAAAGTATCATCAGGCAGCTTATTTCGTTTATCAAGAATAGCATAAAGGCTCTGCAACTGATTTTCATCAATTCCAATTGCCTTTAGTAGTTCAGCTAACATTTTTCTGCTGGAGATTCTTACCTGTATATCCTTGCTCGTCAGACCAACCTGCCGCAGATAATCCACTGCCGTAAATATCACCTCCGCATCTGCCAGGCAATCCTCAACGCCGATTATATCGACGTTCCACTGAAAGAACTCACGCAGCCGACCCTTTTGCGGCCTTTCCGCCCGGCAAAGTCTTGGTACAGAAAACCACTTTATCGGCCGGGGTAGCGAATTGATTTTCTGATTGACCATCCTTGCAAGTGTAGGCGTAATTTCAGGACGAATCGCCAGTGCCCGCCCACCTCGATCTTCAAACGAAAAAAGCTGTGACGCAATTTCATCACCGCTCTTTTGCTGATACATCTTGAGGTACTCGAATATCGGCCCATCATATTCGCTGAAGCCATTGCGCATCGATGCTTGCTTCCAGCCGTCGATTATAAAATTACGACGAGCCATCACATCAGGATAAAAATCCCGCGTACCCTTTACAGCCTGAATTTTCATTATCTATGTACCTACTTTTTTTTGCTTTTTAGTTTCTTTTTTGCGGTGCTTTTGGGTTTCTCTTTTTTATTATTATCAAATTTGATTTTTATATACTCTTCCATCTGTTCAGCATCGGTGAAGTGAAGTTCGTAATCATATTCACCCTCGACAAAGTCGCAATCGTTATGCTTATATCCACGGCAGATTTTCGGCCTTTTGTCATATATCAAACATTGATAACTTTCTTCGGACAAGTACTTGCACTTATTTTTCAGATTGATATACCAGTCGTCGTCCTCAACAAAAACAGTCACATTCTCATGGCACAGATACCAACGAATATCATCATAATCTTCTCTGTCTTCCGGCGTCTCGATCGGCAATGCCATATATCTACAGCACAGCCCCGTACATTTACCGCACAAACTCTTCTTTTTAGCCATTCACTAATCCCTTAACTTAATTAACGTCGTTACAAAAATACGAAACGCCCATTATAAATGCACTTTCGCACTACGTCAAGAATTCACGATTACATAGACAAAAAACAAATTTTAACCTGCTTTTGTGGCGGATTTAGTATATAATATCAATGTTGACAATTAGAACGATTAGATTAGAATAACCAACTGCTGGGATATTTGGTGCCTTAATGATATCGGCAGGGATATAACTGCCCGTCGAATATGAGGTTACAAATCGAAGGAGTCGTATTATGACAAAACAACCGGTGAGTTCTCGTGCTCATTTTGACAAGGAGCCGGAGCTGAGCAAGTTTTTCAAGGCCGCCATGAAGGCAGAAGCCAGTGACCTGCACCTGAAGGTGGGCCAGCCAGCCAAAATGCGCATCCACAGTAGCTTAAAAAACACTACCGGCGAAGCGATGACTGAGGAAACTGTCGAAAAACTTATCTTTGAGATTATGAGCAAGGAGCAAAAGGAGTTCTTCGTCGAAAATGGGGCTCTCGATTTCGCCTATCAGGTACCGGATGGTGATCGTTTTCGAATCAATGCTTTCCGTCAGCGAGGAATGATTAGTATAGCCGCTAGGCGTATTTCGTCAGATATTCCTCCATTTGAGAACCTACACGTTCCTCAGATTGTAGAAAAAATCGCTCACGAAACACACGAAGGGCTAATACTTGTAACAGGCCCGACCGGATGCGGAAAAAGTACCACGATCGCATCGATGATAGACCATATTAACCGAAATCGTTCGTGCCACATAGTGACCATTGAAGACCCTCTTGAGTTTTTGCATCGAGACAAAAAAGCCATTGTCTCACAAAGAGAGATTGGCATTGACGTGCCGGATTATGAAGACGCCCTGCGGTCATTGATGCGGCAGGACCCGGACGTTGTTCTTGTAGGTGAAATGCGAGATAACGAAACTCTTACTGCCGCGATGAGAGCCGCCGAAACGGGCCATCTTGTCTTCGGAACCCTCCATGCAGCTAGTGCTGCACAAACCATTCAGAGAATTCTCGACCTGTTCCCGCAGGATGAAAGAGACTTGGCCAGGCAAACATTTGCATTAACTATCAGGGGGGTAATCAGCCAGAATCTGCTGCCTGGAATAAAGAAAGGAGCCTCTCGGATTCCAGCGATAGAGATCATGATCGCAAATCCAATTGTCAAAAAACTTATTTCTGAAAAACGGGAGAACGACCTGCCCAGCGTTATACGTTCATGCCAGAATGAGGGCATGCAGGACTTTACCGAAAGTCTGCGAGGCCTTGTGGAAGACGAGTGGATAGACCTGAAAGTTGCGCTGCAATATGCGCCAAATGTGGAAGAATTAAAAATGGCACTTAAAGGCATCCGAACCACCGCAGGATCTATCCTCTAACAGCTACAAGGTAATTCATGGAGACAACTATGCCGATTATATCAGCAGCTATAGAATATGGAGGTTATGTTTCAATAATAAAGCTTGCAGCTTTTGCTGTTTTGTTTTTTGCATGGCTGCCCCTGTTGCTATGGGTAAACAGGGATGCAGGTTTTGTCAAAACAAATGTGTTCAACTGGACAGTGATGATATTTATCGCCGGTGCTGCTGGCGCAATAATATGGCTCCTCATACCCTTATTCCTCATCGGAATTTTGCTGTACATAATTGCCATCGGCACAATATCCTTAGCCTACGTCATGCACCGCAACGCCAGGGTTGACGAATTTCAGAAGGTTCTTACCGCCGAGCACATCAAGAGTCTTTTCGTCAACGAGGACAAAAAGATAAAGGCGATCTCAAAGGGACTTGGTTTTATAACCGCCAACGGCAACGAAGTCCCTCCACCTCTGCCCAAAACACCGGAATTCCTCGGTTACAAAATAGCTCAGGAATTCTTTGATGACGTACTATGGAGACGAGTCTCCGATGCCGTCTTTATCCCCTCAACACAGGGACACACTCTGCATTACCGTGTCGACGGAATCAACATAAAACAGCCCGAACGGGAAAAAGAGGACATGGATTTTTTTCTTCGCTATATAAAGCACCTGGCCGATCTGGATATCAATGAAAGAAGAAAACCGCAAAAAGGACTTTTCAATGTTCGAAAGGACAGCGAAAAAATACAATGGGAATTGTCCTCGTCCGGTACAACCGCCGGTGAACAGATCAGGTTAAGGCTCGTCAAAGAGTATAGCGTAATGAAAATTGACGAGACAGGCCTGTTCCCCGAACAGGTTGAGCAGATAAAGCAGATTCGAGATGGCGGTTCCGGCGTCTTTATCATATCAGGCCCCAAGCAAAGCGGCGTTACATCAACCTTTTACGCAATGATCAGAAATCATGACCCGTTCATGAATAACATCAATACACTTGAGAGGAACCTAGCCGGAGATTTGCCGAATGTAACCCAGAATATTTTCAAGCTCAGCGACACAGGAACCTCCACCTATCCCAGAAGGCTGCAGACAATGTTGCGGACCGGCCCTGATATCGTAGGCGTCGCCGACGTGCAGGATACAAAAAGCGCATCCCTGATCTGCGCCGCCGCAAAGGATGACAAAATACTATACATCACACTCGAAACACAGAGTGCTTTGGCTGCACTGGGAGCATGGATTAAACTCGTTGGTGACAAAAATCTTGTCGCTGACACTCTCACCGGAATTTGCAATCAAAGGCTCATCAGGGTACTGTGTGACAAGTGCAAAGAGGCATACGAACCTAACAGGGACCTGCTCAAAAAGTTCAATCTACCCGCGGATAAGATCAAACTGTTCTATCGAGAGTCTCCACCGCAATACGACAAACACGGAAAGCCGATTCTATGCGAACACTGCCAGGGAACAGGCTTCTACAGCAGAATGGGAGTCTTCGAGACCATCATCATAACTGACCGACTTCGCGATGCTATTAAAAATTGCAAAACCCTAGCAGAGATCGGAAGCCAGTTCAGACGTGCAAAAATGTTATATCTGCAGGAACAGGCGCTGAGAAAAGTTGCCGAAGGAACAACATCTGTAAACGAAGTAATAAAAAAGTTTTCACAGCAGGAAAATCGGAAAAAGAAAAAGCCCCAACCCAAAAAATAGTGATAATTAACAGCGAATTGGAGAAAATATGTGGGCCGCACTGGCAATTTTAGTTATTATAATTAGCACCGCTGGTCATCAGTACTTAAAGAGTACACTCGTAAAGTCATTTCTAATGCTGGTCTTTGTTCTGCTGGCCTGCGTTGTTAGCTTTACATATTTCGAGAAGTTGACTACCGTCGCTTTAGGTTATGGCTATGGCGGTCAATGGGCACAGCCCGTAATATTTATACTGCTGTTCCTGCTGACTTTCGCGATCTTTGTAGCTATCTCAGAAAAATTAATCATACAGAACCTAATACTTGGCGACCAAATCGATTTGGCTGGACGTGTTGTTTTCGGAATAATAATCGGCTTTGTTCTTTCTGGAGTGGTTCTGATCACCGTCGCCATGATGCCGATACCGACCAAGTGGCCCTATGAAAGATTTGAGGTCCCCACAGAAAACTCTCGCCTGGACCTTGCCACTCCCAAAAAAGCAATACTCAATCCCGACGGATTTGTTGCAGGCCTTTATAGCTGGATAAGCCAGGGCTCTTTAAGCAGTAAAAAAAGTTTCGCCGTTTTCCACCCCGATTATATCGACCAGGTTCATCTGAATCGCTACAAGAAGGCTGATAGCAAAATAATAAACATCGCGGGCAAAGAATCCATTCAGGTAAAGGCCGCATGGGTACCGGAAACTGAACTGACCGTCGTCTCTCCCAATGAACCGTTTGCCGAGAAAGCCGGAACTCGTTCCATAATAGTAAGAGCTGGCATTAAAAATGCTGAAATAAAAGACGGT
>CAZOPG010000115.1:0-6598 GCA_964581585.1 uncultured Planctomycetaceae bacterium
GGTACAAATTTCAACCGCCCGCCAGATGGTACAATTTTGCTCCGCCGTTTACATTTAATATTCAATTCCATCACAAGTTCTTCATGTACTATAAATGTCTCAACTGAATCAGGGCTTAAAGATTTAACGGATTCAGCCCTTCTTTCATTTGAATCAACAACTAATATCTTTGCCTCTGGGCATGTATGCAAATGAATGTAAGCTGCAATATGCCCAGAGTTACCCGCCCCAAAAAGAAGCATACGTCTCATTCGCAATGAATCTGGATGGCGTGTCAAAGCATTCCGTACATCTGCGATTAAAAATCCAAACATGAAGGGACGAAGGTCAGCTTCCGTCGGTTTATCTTCTTTTTTAAAACATAATTCCCATGAGAATCGAGGCAAGATACAATACGAGGCTAGAGTTCCATCGTTTGAGCCCTTACCGTGGCCTATAATAGTACCTTCGTTGTAATCACATTCTGTATACCTATGAAGTACAGAGCAGCCATAACAGTCATAATGTTTACAGGGAGAATGACCAAGAATACAAACATAATCGCCACGGTCAATTCCCGTTTCAGGATTTGCTGTTGCCACAACTCTTCCTACACCTCCATTGCCAAAGACAAACTCCCCGTTTTCCAAAAACTCCTGCTGGCGAGGATGAATAGCAGATGGGTGAGATGCAAGCCAAAAACTACCGTGTAATGGTACATAAAGCATCTCAACAATAATTTCCCCTGACTTTAATGCCCTTATCTCTTTACTTTGCAATCCTGTTACAAGCTTACGTTTGCCATTAACACTCCATTTTGTTGTAAGCTGGGTATTGAATTTAGGAAAGCTTTCTGAACTTTCCATATCTCGAAGTTTTATCACTTTTTCAGTGTTCAAGCTTTCATCTAAACTTGTCATTTCACGCGTAGTCATAAATATCCTTTCAGCCTTTTGTATATAGAACGAGCTAAAAACAAATCGTCCTCCGTATCAAGATCAATTGATCGCCATTTAGCCATTTCAACATAACCTACCCTACCTCCAATTCGACAGCCAGTGTTTAACAATAAATCTCTAGTCATAACGTAAACTGCTTTGTTCTCTACCCATTGATTCCACGCCTCTCTTTGCCTAGGCATTCTTTTAGCTGGTTCGTAATTGATTGGAGTAGCAATATCCTCCTCAACTTTCCAAAGGTACGTATCATCTTTGTAGAGAGACAATGCTGAGTCATATCCTTTTTCGCTCACCATTACAACTGCCTTATCTATTGAAAGCACATCACGTAAAGGTGCTGTCGGGTACAACAGAACGATAATATCTGCAAAAATTCCCTGATTTTCTAACTCATTAACGGTCCAAATAAGTAATGGATCGACAAGAGCGGAATCACCGGAAAGATTATCAGGTCGGCCTATAACACTTGCTCCATAAAGCCGAGCGACTTTTTGAATTTCTTTATCTTCTGAGGACAAAAAAGTATAATCGATTGTCTTGGCTTTTTGTGCGTGCTCTATTGTGTGAGCAATCAAGGGTTTTCCGCCGATATCTTTAAGATTCTTTCTGATAATGCCCTTGGAACCACCTCTGGCGGGAATTATGGCAACAACTTTTTCACTTTTTTCATTCATCATAAATCACTCATCAATATCTTTAGCTTGGTAATTACCAGCGTGTTAATTCAAATTTCCAGCCGGGCTCAACTTTCTGCATCTCAATTTCATCATCTCTATGCATTAAACCGCAGCGTTTATAGTTATTATGTAATTTAGCCAAAGCCTCTTTGTCTAGTTCAACACCGAGTCCAGGTCCTTTGGGAACACTTATAAAACCATTTTCAAAACAAAATTTGCCCCCCTTAATTACTTCTTCTTCTTGCCATGGATAATGAGTGTCAAAAGCATAGTGAAGCTCTTTTAAAGCGGCACCAAGGTGCAGCATCGCTGCCAAAGAAATGCCGAGATGACTGTTTGAATGCATAGAAAGTTTTCGACCAAATACACTGCAAAGCCACTCTAAGTGCATTGAGGCTCGCAAACCGCCCCAAAAATGATGATCTGATAAAATTATATCCTCTGAACCAATCCGAATGCTCTCTGGAATATCTTTGAATGACGTTGTGCACATATTTGTTGCAATTGCAATATCTAAAGCTTTCCTTACCCTCGACATTGCTTCCCTTCCTCGCACTGGATCTTCATAATAATCCAGTATCCCCTCCATCTCCTTGCCGTAACTAATAGCTGTTTCAACACTCCAGACTCCATTGGGATCAAACCTTAAAGGAACCTTATTGCCGAATTCATTGTGTAAAGCTCTCAGGCATTCTAATTCAATTTCAGGGGCACAAACGCCTCCCTTAAGCTTGACAGACTGAAACCCGAACGCTTCACGCATTGCTTTGCCCTGAGCAACAATCCCCTCGACATCAAGAGCTTGTGCCTGTCGAGCCGCCGCCCATCCTGAGGCTGACGGATCAATGTCAAATCCTAATTCACCACCTGCTCCTTTATGCTTGAAAAACAAATATGCGGAAAATGGAACTTGCTCACGAACGGTGCCACCAAGTAAATCGGATATTCTCCTGCCGGTTTCTTTGCCGATTATGTCCAGACATGCGACCTCAATGGCACTGAAAATATGCGTCAAAACTCTTTGGTCCCAGGATTGCTCTCCTCTTATATCATTATCGACACCTGAAAATTTACTTTCCAAACTCTTGAAAATATTAGTTAAATTAAAGGGGTCTTTACCTGTTATTTCTTCACGTGATTCTTCAAGACAATTTCTGATTTTTTCACTTCCAGGAATTTCACTTATTCCTGAAATGTTATTGTCTGTTATCAATTCAATAATTATACGCAGGGCATAAGGTGCATGAAGACCAGCTGCATTTAACAACGGTGGGTCAACAATTGCTATTGGAGTAATATGCATTTCTCTAATCTTCATCGGTAGTATTGTCCTAAGAGATTCCTATTCAAAGAATATTAAAAAAAACCTTGGATACACATAAAAAATTATTCAGAATATAAATTTTGAACCGTTTGACTTGAAAGTGCTATTTTATATATTCTTACATCATCTATCTTACCATTCGCATAATTATTGCCAAATCGGCCTAGACATACTCCGTACCCTTCGGCGGCGTTCAGGGCAGGCCTGTGGATTGCAATTAACCGCTAAATTATTCTTGCCACTTAATTTATTTAATCACAGATTTGCTTCTTAAGATGCTTGAGTCTTGGCTTTTTTCAGGCCTTCTAATAAGAAAGATGCAAATACTGATATCATCAATGCTATCACAAACACGATAGCACTCCTTTTGACAGTGTGTTTGGCGATCAAAGATATCTTTGGGATTTCCGAAACAGGGGCACTTATGGAAATTCTATTCTCTATACCTTTAATATATGAAGCCAAATAATCCTTCAACTCTTTAGCTTCATAATCGCCAATCAGCTTAATTAAAAATGAGCGATACTGTTGGATTGTATAGTATGAGGAAATACTTTTCTTCAACCCAGCAAGCAACTTTTTGTTTAAGGATAACAGATTTTTATAATATTTATATTCCTCTTCGCTAGCCTCTGCTTGTTTTAGAATCTCCACAATTTTTGCTTCTGAGGCCTGTATCTGGTATTTCAAAGGCAAATGTTCGCTTTTGCCATCAACGTCAAACTGTAGTATAATATTACTTTCGATTTTATCTTGAGCTCGTAACTCTATATTTTTAAGCATTTCTAAAGCAGATTTATTTGTTTTTAAGGTGAGCTTATGGCTAAATCTGCTACTTTCAATATCTGCTAACATTGTTTTGAATCTTCGTATATCCGCAGACAACCGCTCCTGAATCATATACAAAGGCATCACTTTTTCAAGATTGTCTCTTATTATAAGAGATATTTTTTGGAGTTCTTTTTTGGGTCTGCCAACTATAGTAATATTCAGTAGTTGAGCCGTGAGTTTTTGGAACTGCTCCAATTGTTGAGGGTCGGTTATATTTGTTTTGGAAAGATCGACATAAGATGGCACCGGCTCAAATTTCAGCAAACCATCCAGATTATTTCCAGCGTTGCGCAATAGTTTAGCATAATCATCAAGGCCGTTTTCTTGTAGTTTATCTGAAATCTTATTTATATTTTCTTCATCGCAAAATCTGCCGACAAAAACTTTGTAATTCTTTTCGTTAAGATTCCAGCCGCTTATATCTCTTATATCATCTCTTGTATCATAAGTATAAGTAACTCTATAACTTCTTGGCGAAAGGTATAGGACAAGTCCGACTATCACAGTCGGCAAAACTGAGCAAAGCAGAATCAGAAACTTGTGTTTCCAGAGGACAAAAAAATAATCTATGAGATTTATCTCATCTTCGCCGAATTCGTTACCTGTAGTTTGTTTGTTTGAACTACCATTCTGTAAACTTGTCATATTATTAGCCTCCTGCTGGTGCCTTGAAATCCTTATCGGAGAGATAGCAGGCTTTTTCCGCAAAGTAAGGCCCTGCCAGTCAAACATTTGACAGATTCTATGATTATATTCTCATAATAGCAAGCAAAATCTAACCATTTTCCGATTACTTGGAACATTTGAGTGGCCAGAAACATCATTAATACCGGGTTATCACTATTGATATTCCTGCATGTACCCATTATTGACATAAGAAAGGAAGTTATGAGCAGACTTTACGTGCCGTTGATGCGTAAGCGAAGCAGAATTATTTTTATGGATCCAGCTTCAGCGGAGATGACTAAATATGCCGCAAATGTTATGTTAGCTACGAGAATTTCCTTTATGAACGAGTTGTCGGGAATGTGTGATATTCTGGGCGCCGACATTGAGCAGGTAAGAACGGGTATCGGCAGCGACAGCCGAATAGGAAATTCGTTTCTTTTTCCCGGTGTCGGTTATGGGGGAAGCTGTTTTCCCAAGGATGTAAAAGCGCTTATACACCTTGGAGCTGTAAATAACTGCCCAATGAAAATAACCAAAGCAGCTCAAGATGTCAACTATACTCAGCAAGACAGGTTTGTTCAGCGGATTTTGCAGTATTATAACTGCTGTGACGAACAGATAACGCTGGGAGTTTGGGGGTTGGCTTTTAAGGCAAAGACAGACGATATAAGGGAGTCTCCTGCGATACATTGTATAGAAATGTTTCTCCAGGCCGGATTCAAAATAAAAGCATACGACCCGGCAGCAATGAAACATACAGTTGAGTATCTCGACAGTAAGATTAAAACCGCACAGAAACAGTTATGATGCTTTGAAAAATGTCGATGCTCTGGTGATATTTACAGACTGGCAGGAGTTCAGGATGCCTGATTTTGGAATAATTAAGAGTAAACTTAAAAACGCGGTTATTTTTGACGGGCGGAACCTTTATGATCCCGCATACGTAAAAGAGCAGGGTTTTGAATACTACTGTATCGGCAGAAATAGATCGGAGAGTTTGTTATGACTATACTCGTAATCGCCAAAACTGGCGTTAGAAGCTTTATAGAAGACCCAACAGGCTATGCTGATGTGAATATTAACGGCACCGTAGTTAATGCTTGAAGCAGCGCGGAAGCACGCCATTGACAACTTCATGGGATGGTTTAGAAAGATAAATAATCCAAACTGACCGATACATAGGCAAACAAAATCTAACTCTTTTTCTCACCAAGCCCATTTTAAGGGCATTAAAAGCATATTTGGCTAAAATATAAATTTTTTATTGAAAAAAATACCCGCTTGGAGATAATGACGGGTTCGGAAGATTTTAGTCGAACATATTTAAGGAGCTTTGATGGGATCGTTATTACTTGGGTTGATTGAGCTGCAAAGCATTGAAAACCGGCTCAGAGCTGCCAAAGCCAAGCTTGGTCGTTGCAGAAGGGGCGTTATTATCCAGGAAAACCAACTCAGAAGCTTTCAAAATTCATTCGAGGCGAAAAAGGAAGAGATTCAGCTTACACGAATTCAATCGGATCGGCTTGAACTTGACTTGGCAGAGAGAAATGAAACCGTCGCAAAATATCGTGCTGCTCTGAATACGGTTCGCACAAACAAGGAATATGCCTCGATCCTTACTGCGATGAACACCTCAAAAGCCGATAATTCCAAGCTTGAAACTCAGGTTTTGGAGCTGATGAAAAATATCGAGGCTGACCAGGCTGAATGTGAACAGATCAGCAGCGATATAGCTCAGCAAAAAGATAAACTCAACGCCTTGCGTAAAGATACTGAAGTTAATGCGAAAAAATTCGAGACTGAAATCGAGCAGATCCAACAGGAATGGGACGTCGCTGCCGAAATGATTCCGCCGGAGACGCTGGAAATCTTTAATCGCGTTGCGGAAACATATGATGGAGAGGCGATTGCTACGGTAGAATTGCAGGATGCCAAATCCGGATCATATACCTGTGGCGGATGCTTTATGGGGCTGACTAATGAGACGGCGAATATGCTAATGACCAAAGATGACATAATCCGCTGTCCCAACTGTGCGCGTATCCTTGTAATGGGTGCTTCTGAAGACTAAAGGCAGAAAAAATGATTATTTATACTGATGGAGTCAGTAGAGGTAATCCGGGTCCGGCAGCAGCGGCTTTTGTTCTGACAGATGATGA
>CAZOPG010000116.1:0-6573 GCA_964581585.1 uncultured Planctomycetaceae bacterium
GAGGTGTTATGGAGCGGATAAATAATGTTGCGCTTCAGATTAAAATTTGGGAATCAAATTAATTCGGGCCGGTATTTTTTGCCGTGAATCCAACCCCCTGAATAAATCGGGGGCTAACTGGAATTGGTATCAGTCGGCTCTTTAAGCGATTCCAGAAAGCTCGTTCCCCAGCCGATAAGGATATTGTCTTCGAAGACTAAAGGCGTAAGGTCTTTATCTCTTATGGTGCCTGGGTTGGAAATGTGGATCCTGCTGTTAATGTCTGTGTAATAGTAAAGTATCTCAAAGCTTCTTGCGTTGCTTTGCAGTGTTTCGCTTTTGTATGGGCTTTTTACGCTTGGCTCACCAAAGAGACCTCCGCCGGCAGATTTGCCCATAATTTTCATCGCTTTTTTTTTGGTCAATCCAGTCGATAGCTTCAAAATCCTTTTCCTATTGGTTTTCCTAACCCGGTCAAGCGGAGAAGAACAACCTGCTATCAGCACACACAACGCCAGCAATATAATCTTTTTTTTCACAATACTATCCTTTAGCAAAAGTATTATACACCCTCAGCAATCAGTTTAATCGGTAGTCGATAGAATAACAAGATTGTTTTACTTTGCCGGGTTTCGTCTTCAAATACAACTATGACATAACACTATGGAATGATAGTGATTCTGAAACATTTGCGGGACGTTAAAATTGAGAAAAATTTTGGATTTTTTTAAGAAAAATGGAAAAATTGTATCAATTATCGGGCATTGAGAGGCAACTTTATATGTGGAGGAAGTTTCTGCGTGTTTCTAATGCAAAGTAACCTTCTGATAATATTAGCATAATCACTGCTTTTATATGGACTTAGCAAATCGACAGGATTGTTTTCCGGCTGGTACTTCTGTGGCGGCGGCTGCGATATGGGCAGGCGTTTGGGCTGGAAGCAGGGCAAATCGAAATATAAAGGGGTTGGCTGGGATAAGGACAAACAGAAGTGGCGGGCGAGTATTTATATCGATAATAAGCTAAAACATCTCAGCCGATTTGAAACTGAGAAAGAAGCGGCGGCGGCGTACGATGCGGCAACGAAAGAGTATCGGGGTGAATACGCATATTTGAATTTTGGATTGCATTTGTAACGGATAATGGTTAAAATGCCAGCGATTTTCGATTTTACGGTGAGAGTAGCTCAGCTGGTTAGAGCACTGGATTGTGGATCCAGGGGTCGGGGGTTCGAATCCCCTCTTTCACCCTTAGAGGCCGTCAGTACAGGAGCTGTCGGCCTTTTTTGCGCCCTTTTCAGGCAAATAATAGGGGTGGGGCGAACAGAGAAAATTTGCTTGAATGTCAGGGGCGACCTGATATAATCATTTTGCCGGAATGGGCTTGTTTAGAACCGTTAAATATTTGAGAGATATAAAATGGCTGGAATGTTCTACTCATTAGAAGAGGTGTGTGAAAAACTCGGAAAAAGTGAGGACGAAATCAAGCAGCTTGTGCAGGAAGGTAAGCTGCGCGAGTTCAGGGACGGTTCGAATCTGCTTTTTAAAATTGAAGACGTTGATGCAGTTGGCGGCGGCATGGATGATGAGACGTCGGTCGCTCTTTCGATTGACGATAGCGGCGAATTGTCGCAGGTGCCGGAAGAGCCAGAGGTAGAGGCAACAGGGTTTGATGAAGTTGGCCTGGAAGATCTGGCGGGGGAATCATCCGGTACGGATATAGGTCTCAGTGCCACGGCTGGTGAAACTGGCGGAGAAACGCTTGACGAATTGAGCCTTGAGGAATTGACAGGTGAGATGCCGGCGATTATTGGCGACGATGGCGGAAGCGGTCTAGAATTGGATGAACTGGCCAGTGAGGATACGAAGTTTGCGACAGGCGGGGACAGTATTAATGTGCTGGGCGGTACCGAAGACGGGTATAGTCTGACGGATGATACCAGTAGCGAAACCAAGTTGGCCGGTGGTGAAAGTGAAGAAGAATCTATCGGGCGGTTGGATGATGATGTAAATCTTGACAGTTTCGGAGGCAGCGGATCCGGGCTTTTGGATCTGTCGCTACAGGCGGATGACACATCGCTGGGAGCGGTGCTCGATGATATTTATCCTGAAAGCGCTGATGGCGGGGATGGTGCTATCTCTGAGGGTATGGGCGTAGTTGAAGAAGCTGAAAAAATCTTTGAAGATGCTGAGCCGGAAGCGGCACCAATGGCAGCTCGAGTTGCGGTTGCTTATGGCGAACCGGTTTCGACTGGAACTGATGTTACCTCCGTGATAGCTCTTTTTATAGCACTGTTGGCGATGATCTACGCCGGTATTATCGTTGCAGCTGCAGTAGTTAAGGGAATTACGCCGAGCTTAGCACTGCCCGTGCAGGATATTATATGGTATATCGCGGCTGGGGCAGCAGCTCTGGTGGTTATTGTGGTTGGCCTTGGAGCTATGATGGGAGGGACACCGGCTAAAAGTAAAAAAGTCAAAAAAGCAGCGGAAGTATATCAGCAGGGCCAGAAGAGTTGAGCTAAAATTTTTGCCGTTTTTTTCTGGCTTTTTCACGAAAATAGGAGTAGAAGTGATTGCCTGTATGTGCCGAGTTGGAGAAAAAAAGGAGTTTTAATTTTTTTGTCAGGAAAGGATACGACAATGCGAACCAGAAACATTTTTCTTATTATTTTTGTTGCAGCAGCAGGAATACTGATTTCCGGTTGTGTGTCAGGAGAACAACACGACGATCTCAGACTCCAGAATCGCAGTCAACAGGAGCTTGTTGACAACTGTGAAAGCCAGTACAATGTTACCAAACTTCAGCTGGAACAGAGTGAAAAAAAGTTGGCCTCAGCTGAGGATATTTGTGCAGCAGATACAGAAGAGTTACGCCAAAAAGTAGCGGCACTCGGAGAAGACGTTGAGAAGAAGACAGCCCTGATCAATAAAATGCAAGCTCGACTTGTTCGCGGCGGGGTATTGCTGCCTCCGGAGCTTAGTTCACAACTAGAAGATTTTGCCGCTAATAGCGAGATGGTTTCGTTTGATGCCGACAACGGAATGGTTAAGTTTAAGAGCGATCTGCTTTTCGAGAAGGGCAGTGATAAAGTAGCAGTCGCGGCGGTAAACGCAATTGAAACACTATGCAAGATAATAAATTCTGCCCAGGCTGCACAGTTTGATATTGTAATTGGCGGGCATACCGACGATGCACCGATCCAGAAAGCCTCGACAAAACAGAAACATCCTACAAACTGGCACCTGTCAGCCCATAGGGCGATTGCCGTAGGTAAAGTGATGGAAAATAATGGGGTAGGGCCGAAGCGGATAAGCGTTAGAGGCTTTGGGGAGTATAGGCCGATAGAGCCCAATAAGGCGGGCAAGAAAGGTAACCCCAGAAATAGGCGTGTCGAAATTTATATCGTTCCGACAGGAAGCTAAACTATCAGTCAAAGTGAGACAGCGATGGCAGAACGTACATTGATAATTATTAAGCCGGACGGTGTGCAGCGGCATCTTGTTGGAGAAATAATCGGCCGATTCGAGAAGAAGGGCTTTAAGATAGCGGCGACGAAACTCTTTCAGATAAGTAAAGAGCTTGCAGAAGAACATTATCAAATGCACAGAGATAAACCGTTTTTTCAAAGAGCAGTTGAATATATATCATCGGGTCCAGTGATGCTCATGGTTCTGGAGGGGGACAGGGCAGTGGAAATCAGTCGCAAGATGATGGGGACGACGTTTGGCTACGATGCGGAGCCGGGTACAATTCGGGGAGATTTTGGGTTTTCGAAAACGTATAACCTGGTGCATGGCTCAGATTCGGCAAAATCGGCTCAGCGTGAAATCGATTTGTATTTTGAACCCGGAGAAATCATTGATTAGAAATTGTCCGGGTTTTGTGAGATAGGCCGAAGTGGCGGAATTGGCAGACGCGCGGGATTCAAAATCCCGTCCTGGCAACAGGGTGTGGGTTCAAGTCCCACCTTCGGTATTGTATTTCTTAATTCAACATTACAAAATATTTTTAATACAATAAAATTATGCAATGGTTATATAGCAAGCTAACAAATAAAAAAACGTTTGAAACAATTCAAAGCCTGGTCTTTTTTGTTTTTTATTATCTTTATCTCTGGCTTGTGGTTGATTTGCGTCTCATTTATAACAGCACCTGGCAGCATAGAGAGTTTCCTGTTTTTTATCGCGGGTGGGGATTTTTTCAAGAAGTTGCCGTAATCCAGGGTGGACTTGTCGAATACCTGTCGGCGTTTCTGGCTCAATTTTTTTATTATTCCTGGGCAGGAGCAATTGTTGTAACATTGCAGGGGTGGCTGCTTTACATACTCACCGCTGCGGTTCTCAGAGCCATGAACATTTCGCGTTTTTACCGTATGCATTTCATTGCGCCGATCCTGCTGCTTATTTTATATAATCGATACATCTATTATATCAATATTACAATGGCGTTATCGGTTGCCTTGATATTTACTCTGTTTTATGTAAAAAAACGCCTAAAGAACCAAATGCTTCGTATGGTAGTTTTTTTTGTTCTTTCTGCACTTTTGTATGCTATCGCAGGGGCAGCATCTCTATTTTTTGTGTTGCTGTGCGTCATTTATGAATGGTTATTCAGACGTCGTCTGGTATTGGCACTGGGAGAATTGCTATTGGGTGCCGGGCTTGTGTACATTGAGGGCGTTGTCATTTTTGATATGAGTGTCAGTGCTGCCTTTAGCGCTTTGTTGCCGGTATCTCAAGAATTCACTCTTGCTTTATATAACGGCAAGTGTACTTTTGTTGCTTATGGACTTTACCTGGTTTTCCCTCTAATGGTTGTCGCGCTGTGGCAAATAGGGAATATGGTGGATCGCTTCTCAAATGCTGGCTCTACTAAATCAAAACGAAAAAAACGTGGTAAATCCGAAACAAAAGCAAAAACGATATTTTTGTCATGTTTTCAAAATAATAAACTCAGGTCAATGTCAGGGTTTTGCCTACTGCTTGTAATATCGGGCACAACCGCTTTCTATTCCAATGACAAAGAATTTAGAGGCGTACTTAAAGCTGATTATTATTCCAATAATAAGATGTGGCCTGAAACACTCGATATTACTCGTCGTCACTCAAACAATCCTTATATGGTCCATCTGACTGTCAGAGCTTTATATCACATGGGCAGGCTCCCATATGACATGTTTTTATATCCTCCACAGAACCCCAGTGTTCTGTTTATGAAACAGGATATGGAATCCGAACAAATCGACCTCTATTTTGAACTCGGTCTTATAAATGCAGCTGAACACCTTTTGGTAGATTTGTTAGAAGAGATCGGAGAGCGTCCTTTAATCCTTGAGCGTTTGGCGCTGGTAAAAATGGTTAAAGGCAATATCAATGCAGCTAAAGTTTACCTTGGAGCACTTAACAAAACCTTATTCCATCATAACTGGGCCAATGATTATCTAACTAAACTTGACTCTGACCCAAATCTTTCAAACGACAACTATATTCAGGAGTTGCGCAGCATAATGCTTGAGAAAGATTTCATTATCAAATATGTTGGCATCAGAGAATATTTGTCAAGTCTGGGTGATAAGAATA
The DNA here is from genome assembly GCA_964581585.1 of uncultured Planctomycetaceae bacterium. Classification (GTDB taxonomy): domain Bacteria; phylum Planctomycetota; class Phycisphaerae; order Sedimentisphaerales; family UBA12454; genus CAZOPG01. Next base: position 5,562 of record CAZOPG010000116.1, read on the forward strand.
AATATAACCGAATGGCTTTTGAATACGAGATGGCTTTCTACCTGCTGAAAAAACAGCTTGACAGGTTTGTGCAGAAACTCGACCAATTGAAGGATTTTGAATATCCTGATATCCCGCGTTCGTATGAGGAAGCTTTGCTGGTATACAATCATGTCTCAAAGAAAAAGATTGATTTGAGTGGTTACAGGATTAGTTCCGAAGCATCTCAAAGCCATGCGCATTTTAAGCAAATATGGGGCCGTTACGGAGGTAACCGGAAAGCCGCCTTTGGTGAGTTAATGGAAACCCATCAGAATAGTTATTACTTCTATTATGTTTATGGCCCGTTTGGAATACAAAGATGAAAAGATTTTATTATTATTTAATCCCTGTTTTGATAATCATATCATTATTGATTGGCTTATTGGCTTATGTCCTGTCAAATAAAATTGAATCCATTAATGAGTACTACCTTATTAGTCGATTGCCTCGAATTCGTCCGGACTATTGCAACACTGTTATTCCGCCCAATATCGCACCATTAAATTTTGTGGTAGAGGAAAAGGGGAGCGGTTATTTTGTAAAAATTTATTCTCAACATGGCCAGGCTATCAAGATTTTCAGTAAAACGGCCAAAATAATAATTCCTGAAAAAGCCTGGCATAATCTTTTGAGCGACAATAAAGGCGGCCAACTGCATTGTGATATCTTTGTAAAAAAAGAAAACAACTGGAATTTGTATGAAACCATAACTAATAAAATTGCCCAGGAAAATATAGATAATTTTCTCGTGTACAGAAAGATTCTTCCTGGACACAGCATGTGGAATAAAATGGGTGTTTACCAACGCAATTTATATAACTACGATGAATTGCCCATATTGAAAAACACAAGCTATAATAGGGGTTGTGTTAACTGCCATACATTTCTTAATAATCGTACTGACAAAATGTTCCTTGCTATTCGCAGTTCGCACTACAAGAGCAGCTCCATATTGATAGAAGATGGTACCGTGTCCAAGATTGGAACAAAA
>CAZOPG010000117.1:0-6550 GCA_964581585.1 uncultured Planctomycetaceae bacterium
TTTACTATAACACTAAATACAAACATTATCATCAGAATCAACTTCCAATATGCCATCCATGATGCCGCCGACGTATCAAATATGAAATGGTACACGGTGCCTGCAAGAAATACCAAAAACCAGAAAACCGGAAATCCGAATGCAAAAAAGTATATAAATTTGTCTCTCCGATTAAATTCGTCACTAAGGCCTAATTTGCTCCAGAAACGTTTCCATAGGCCTTTAGCTTTAGCGTCGGCTTCAGAATCTCCTGTGACAGTATCCTCGGCAACAGCGTATTTGCCGCGATGGAGCAGCTTGTCAAGATCATACACTTTCTTTGGCCCCAGTAGAGAAACTACCACATATACCAAACATGCTGCAATCGCCACGTAAAAGCTTATCTCTATCCCATTCAAAAAGAATTCTGAATCAAGTTGCTGCATGACTATGCCTAACATTGCCAAGACCAAGCCGGTAGTCATAGAACAATAAGCTGCCAAAGTACTACCTCGTCTCGAGTACAATCCACCTATTATTACCGACCCGGCACCCCCCATGTAAATAGAGCCGGTTATCTGAAGCCAAAGTAGGATGGCTTCCGTCTGTTTCCATACAAGGCTGAAAATAAATGCAAACACAGCAACTCCAAATATGGAGACTCGAAGTAAATGCATATGCTGTTCCTTTGCAAAGGGCTTCTTGCGGAACGGCATAACAACATCCTGTATAAAAATACTGCCCCACGAATGAAGATATGTATCATGCGTACTGATAAAAGCTGCCAGAAACACTACCGCAAAACAACCCCTTAGCCCTTTTGACAAAAGAAAGCTCATCACAACAGGAACCTGCATCTGATTTCGTATCTGTTCATCACCTATCCCGACAAATATAGCGTTAGCACGAGTCGCTATGGAGCTGAAATCATGGTGCTGAAGTATAACAATAGTGGCCAGCAGCGGCATTATTCCAAGCAATATTAGTACATATCCTCTTAACGTACCTATAATGCCGCCCATCTTGGCTTCGTGAGGAGTTAAGGCTGCAGAATTATAACCCTGCGAACCTTGCCACGAACGCGTAGTATAAACCCCAAGAACTGCAATCATAAGATAAAACCAGACATTGAAATCCAGTATATCGCTGCCGCGGAACGGATGAATCAGATGGACATTGTCAGGGTTGTTTAATAAAACATCCTCTAAAGGTTGCCAGCCTCCCAGGGACACAAAAATAAAAATACTTATCCCAATAGTAATAATATAGCAAAAAGATGCTTGAATAAAATCTGTCAGCATGACCCCTATCTGACCGCCGATATAAGTAAAATACAGCGAAATGATCAGGAGCACTGCCATTACAACAGGATAAGTCGGAACAGATAGTGAGCCAATATGGAACTGCTCGCCGAATCCACAGAAATATATGAAGAATTTACTACCGACAGAGGGAAAAATACCGAAGTTCAGAACACCTGAAATAAAGATGATAAAACCCATGAAGATTCTAAACTTTTTACTGTATCTTCGCTCTGCAAACTCGGCCAGCGTCAGTGCACGCGTCTGACGAAAACGGTAGATGACAAAGCCGGTAATTGCCAGAATCATTGAAACAGGAATATTAATATTGCTCCACCACATCCACGTGAGACCGTTTTGAAGCCCCACCTGATAACCAGCAATAAGTGATATCGCACCAAAGCCGGCCATGCCCTCTGACACGGTGAGCAGATACCTGCCTGCACAGCGACTGGCAGATAAAAAATCTGCCACACTTCTGGTATACCGGCGGGTATACGTCGCAACCGCTGTAATAAAAACAAAAAAAACTATTATAATACACCAATCAAGTAAAGATAAATTCATTTATAATTTCCTTCCACAATTAATCAGGCACTTGAAGATTCACTCCCAACAAGCTTGTCTTTTAAAAGAAGCAGCCTTTTTATTGAATCATCGATAGTCTCAGCATTATAAGCATAACTCTGACTTTCCGCATAAAAACCCAATCTATCATCCTGCTTTACGAGATATAAACAGGCATAAAGATTTTTAATTTCATCGTCAACGATAGAATAAATGGTTTTTTTATAATTCCCTTGACGATCTTCAAGATAACATTTTCTACATTGGTGAAACCGAAAGATGTTATAGGTGCTTCGCAATTGATGATAAATCATCTTCGCAGTAGAGAGCTCTTCTGTAGAAGACTGATTTAATGGTTTTACCAATCCCTGTTCAAAAACATCTAAACCTTCCTTCCAGGCTATAATCATTTTTGCAAGCAAAGCGATGATTTCTTTCAAGCTAAAGGGGCCGAGACAATCTTGAAGACGATCTCCTTGGGGCTGAACTCCTTTGAAATAGCAACCTGGCCAAAAGTCCATCGGCCTATCAGAATATTCGAGCTGCCAGTTATAAACAGGGGCATAACTGATCGGACCCTCGTATAAAAAGACCACACTAAAGGGGTAATAATCAAATGCTTGGCAAAATTTCTTCCAGGCCATAGCAACTTTTTTAGTATCGCAGGCCTTAAAGTAATCAATGGCTATGTCCTCTAAAAAAGCGTCTTCATTTTCAGGAAAATCATCAGCCGAAAGCTTTGAAACTGCAAAAGTCGATAATGTAAGGAAATTACCAAAATTCCAGCCCCCTAAAAATCCCTTTACTCCTGATTCTCTAAGCTCCTTAAATTTTTGGTAAATATTCGGTATTAAAGGCAGATTCGGAACGGTAGCCATCTCTAATGTAGTGCCTAATTGAATTTTGGCATAACAGGAGATATTTCGTTTTTTTGATTCTTCCAAAGTTTTCTGAAATCTTTCAGACGGTCCAATATAACTGAGGCTGTACTCGTCAATTTCTATCTCCTTGTAATTTTGTTCGTCTATCTTTATTTCCTTTCTTCCGCCTCTGTCCCAGCCGGCCATAAGAATAACGTCAGAAGGAAGTTTGGCAATAATACCGGACTGAGGGTCTTGTTCGTACATTGACCAGCTCCAGTTCCAGGCAATGATATCCGCTTGCGGATCAACAGATTTTGCCCCTTGGCTAATTAGAGAGATAACTTCACCAATTACTTCGGCAGGGGTTCTCCGGCTACATCTGGGACAGGTTATGCGATCGGTTTTATCATAATGACCTTCCCCCAGCAAGCGCAGGTTTACATGAGAATAGCAGTGTGTATGATGTTCCGAGGCAGTAATAAGAAAAGCCCCTTTAAGCCCCGGTGCTTCTCTAAATAATCGTTGAGTACTATCATAAAGAAAGTCCTTTGTTTCCTGAACTGAGGTACACATGGTATAAGTGGAAGATAGGTTGTCCATAATAGAGGAACCATATTCGCCTTTTACCTCAGGGTGTTTATTCCAGAAAGGATCGTCAGATGCAAAACAGAGCGGTTCATCTAAATAAAAATATACCCCTATACCGAAACGACTACAGCGTTCAATTAAACGACTCAGCTTTTTTAATCTCTTCTCCGAGTCTCTGCCAAACTCAGGAAAAATCTTGGATTTTACAAGATCACGCAGTACACCGTGCAGCCAGATGCCGTTAAAGCCATGTGAAATAAGTTTGCCAAGAAAATCTTCCGTATAAAACTCACTTTCCTCTAACAGTTCATCCCTAAGATAAGGAGCATAAGGTGAACGAAATATTCTGGTTTTTATCATATTGAAATCTCCTATGTGCTTAAATTGGATTCTGAATTCTGACTACTGCTTTTACTAAATACCAAAGAATGTATTAACAAATCGCTCAAATGCCTGAACGTCTTTAAGTAAAGCCTCAGCGGGGCAGGCAAGATCGGCCGGTCCTTTTTGCAGCAATTGGGTTTGCATTGTATAAAATCTGTCCGCAAGGGAAATCATTCTATCGGCTATTTCCTTAATGCCGGGATCGGTTCCCATAAAGCCGTTCTCAATACCAGCCATACGACGTGATAGGGTCTCATTTACACAACCCAATCCGGATCGACTTGCTTCAATCGCTGTATTGGCTTTTGAGAAGGGAATATTAGCCTGGTTTTGCTTCTCCAGAATATCCATGCCTTCGGCAATTTTTGCAAGAGCACCCGTAAAATCACCATCTGCCAATAGTATCTTACTATCACCAGCAGCCTTTTGGGCCGGCAAAACATTAGTACCCATCTTTCCTGCTACACGAATCTCCAACTCCAGCAGATCGTGTTCAATATTGAATCGCTCAGTAGCAACCTCTTTCTTGATATCAGCTAATTCGCTTGCAGAAGCCACGGCATAAACCCGGCCATCACCAGGCCTGAGATACTCAGCAAAGGTATTGCCCTTAAGAGGAACCTGACGCAAAGAATAGAGATCAAGTAATTTCTCACCAGCATCTACTTTCGCAATATCCACATTAAAGGCCTTGGTATAAAAACGTGTGTTGTTATAAACTACAATATAACGGGCATTGCGTTTATTATCTTTGAACATTCGCGCAATACAAACAGGCCGCTTGCGCCCGCCGTTTGTGGCAATTACTTCTTTAACACACGCAGTTACTGCGTCATCTTCAAGACGAGACGAGCCTATCAGCAGCGGTCCTACCGACCGAAGATACGGCCCCAGTTTCTTCATCTCATCCCACTTTGCTGAAGGGTTACCAAAAATATCTATCATATATCCGCTCAGCATATCAGAATGAGGACGAAAGCTTTTGTCATACCAGTAACTGGCCTTCCCGCCATAAATGAACGGCAAGAAACCACTCGCTCCTTCAGCAAGGCTGCTGTATACCTCGATCTTAAACTCTGCCGGCGATGGAGTTCTATACGGTCCTCCGCTACCCTCAAATGCCTGTGAAATTGACCATATACGCTTGGCTCCGCTAGATCGTCTGGCATAGCGAACAAGATCGCCGACAGCCCAGGCGCCCTTATCATAACTTGGAACATCTATTATCGAATAATAGTCAATCACAAGGATCGGCAGTATCGGGGCAAACTCACGAACCGCAGACACGTTGTTACAAACACATATACATGGATGGTTTGAGTCCATTGATTCTATCTGCTCTTTGCCCCAATAAAAATCCTCCGCTGCTGACGGCTGCGGCTCATCAACAAGAAGATAGGCAAAAAGTCCGGGATGATCCTTAAACATACCAGTCAACTTACGCATAGTGGCTATACATTCGGCCTTGGAAGCATCCTTTATGTAATGCTGAGTTACTAACGTCGAGGGTATCAACCCGACTCCGTATTCGACACACTTATCTAACGCTAACTTAAGATAGTCATAACGGATCTGTTTATCCCCCGGAAACAGATCTCCGCCAGGCTGCAACAGAGTACTGCAATAGTGTCGGCGCAAGTTCAGAAGGGTCCAATCGGCCATCTGCCCCATTCTCTTGATCCGTTCTCGTATACCAGCTTCACCACCAGGATATGGCTGATACCAATCCCTGCCAACCGAGGCGATATTGCCACAGACACCCCAAACAAAAGTGTTTTCCTGATTAGGATATGAACGGAAAGTATGTTTCTTCCCGACAGCCAGCCTCTTTGCCTTGTATTCGCCAACCACACTCATTGGAACTTCACTGAGCGTTATATCATCGATATACACTTTTAGCGGATACGTAGCACCGTAGGCAAACGAACTCATAGAAATCGAATTCAGCAGGATTCCTTCATATTGATAACCTTGAGCTTCCAGTTGCTCGAGCATATACGAAGTCAATTCCTGCTCAACCTTGACCCAGCCATTAGTCGGCTCGGTAAATATCTGCTCCAACGTTGTCTGCGAATTAACCACTCCAAGGTCACAATTAGAGGTCGTTTTAACCGTAAACTTAACCGGATTATGGGTCGATGCCTGTTCCACCCATACATACAATGTCAGTAAATAGCCCCGGTCGGGTTTAAGCTCGATATTGAAACCCTCAATATCAAAACCACCTATCCTGTTTTCAATACTGCCCCAGGCAACGTTAGAAATTTTATTCCTCCGCGGGGCAATATATACATCAAAATGATGCTGATATGTTATATCAATTTTAACGCTGTGCTTACCGCTCCTGGCTCGATCTGTCGACAATCCAATTGCACGCACCTCATCCGGAATAGTTACAAGTTCGATCTGGACTTTTCTGTCAAGATCACTTTCATAGTCCTCACTGACGAGCACACGCCCAGCTTTGGACGAGACGGGTTTATCATCTGCACATGCAAGTGAACACAACATAATTACCATAACAAAAAACAAAACCAACGACTTATTCCATCTACAATTACTCATAACAAAACTCCTTTCAAATTAAATTATTTTATCGCGTATGCATTCGGGTCTTTGCGTAACGATTTTACAGCTTTATCCTGAAGGATGAACCCGCGGTCGTGCCACTTCAGGTTGTTTATCATCGCATCGCGCTGGTTGACGCGATATAGGACATCCCAGTGAAAAGGGCGGTCGACATAAAAGAGCATGGTCTTATCAGGTTCAGCCGCAATTACCTGAAAGCAACAGCATAAAAGCAGTAGTAATGCTATATTTTTAACGTTGTTCACAGTTCCTCTTTATCTGTTCTCTCGCCAGACATTT
>CAZOPG010000118.1:0-6525 GCA_964581585.1 uncultured Planctomycetaceae bacterium
AGAACAACAATTAAAACTATCATAATTTTTCTCCTTAAAATGAACTACGGCTCATTATTTTACTGCACCAAGAACCTGTGCACAGTCAGGTGCTTATACTTCTGGCCAGGAGCAAGTGCTATTGATGGAAAACTCGGCTGGTTCTGCGAATCCGGAAAATGCTGAGTCTCCAGGCAAAATGCGTCATGCTGATTATAGACATTGCCGGCTTTACCCTTCAGGCCATCGAGGAAATTGCTTGAATAAAACTGAATTCCCGGTTCAGTCGTGGAAACTTCCATCACCCTGCCGCTCGTCGGCTCGACTACCCTTGCCGCAAAAGACATGCTAGCCGGCTGTTCTTTGTTTAACACATAGTTAAGGTCATAACCACCTTTGACATTCGTGATTCTATCGCCGATAACGCGAGGGGTGGTAAAATCCAGATCGGTGCCACTTACAGGTTTTATCTGCCCTGTCGGGAGCAATTCGTCATTCGTCTCAGTGTAACTGTCAGCGTTAATTGTCATCTCATGATTTAAAATAGTGCCTGAACCGGCGCCAGCCAGATTGTAGTAACTGTGATTAGTCAAATTGATAATCGTTTTTTTGTCTGTTTCAGCTTCATACTCTATCTTCAATTCATCTGCGGAGGTGAGAGTGTAAATAACTGTTACCGCCAAATTGCCTGGATAGTTTTCCTGGCCGTCTTCGCTTAGATATGTAAACTTAACGCCAACGCTATCATCATTCTGGATTGACTCAGCATCCCAGAACATTTTATTGAATCCCTTAACCCCGCCGTGCAGATGATTATTGCCGTCATTCGTTGCCAAAGTATATTCAACCCCATCCAGCACAAATTTGCCATTTAATATTCTGTTGGCGCAGCGGCCCACCGTACAGCCCTGAAATGTGAGGTCCTTGACATACTCGTCCAGGGTTTCGAATCCGAGCAGGATGTCAGCGGCTTTGCCGTTTTTGTCCGGGATCTCAAGCGAAACCAGCGTCGCACCGTAAGAAGTGACTTTCGCTGTGATGCCATTGTCGTTGGACAGCGTAAAAATTTCGGCTTCTTTTCCTTCGTCGGTCTTACCGAAAACATCTTTTTTAATTTCCATTTTGCACCTCAATCTTTCTGTTTTTGGCCAAACATATCGGCTAATAATTTTTGAACCTTCTGTTCTTTATCGAGATTTCCCGCCTCCAAGACATCCTGCAATTCACCCTCATCAAACCATAGGCCGTGCTCTTTGGGACATCTATCAATGAGCAAGGGTTTATCTTCGCCTCCGATCTGCACCTTTTGCATTTTCTTCAGGCAAATGGGGCATTTTCTTATTTGCTCACCAGTGTTCTTGATCGTCCTGAAAGATCGCAACAAATCCGCTGCTTTTTGACAATCATCCAGAAGCAGTTCAAGCTCCCCCGCATCAAGCCAGATACCATTACAGTCGAAGCAGAAATCTACCTCAACCTCATCAAGCTCCAGAACTATCATTGGTGAATTTTCACAAACCGGGCAATCCATTGAAACTCCTTTTCGTAAATCCGTCGGTATCCTACTAAAAACGGGTTGTTTAGTCAATTGTAATTGGTAAATAGTTTACACACCTTGACAGAGACCCTAACCAGACCTATAATGGTGTTTTATCCAGTAAATAAACCGAAAGGACCATTATGGAATCAGAATACAACAATCCCACACCGCCAAAACAAAAAAAGTCAATTGTCTGGAAAATTTTGCTCGGCATTATTCTGTTTTTCTCTGTGCTGGCTAACCTTGTCATGGTTGTAATCCTCGTTTCCACAGTAGCTATTTTTACTGCCGGCTCTACAGGAGGACTGATGGAGGAAATGATCGAGTCCGGGCCGAGGACAAACAAAATAGCTGTTATCAGGCTTGAGGGAATTATCAACAGGGAGATGGCCGACGATATAATCGAGCAGATCGAATCCGCCCAGAAGGACAAGAACGTAAAAGCTCTCATCATTCGCACATTCACCCCCGGCGGCTCTGTTTTTGCCAGTGACCGCATCCATAACCAGATAATGAAATTTCGCCAAGGGACCAGCAAACCCGTCGTCGCGTTTATGGAAGGTTTGGCGGCATCGGGAGGATACTATACTTCTGTTGCCTGCGACAAAATCATCGCTGAACCGACAACCATTACAGGTTCTATAGGTGTGATAATGGGACATTTCGTCCTGCAGGAACTGCTCGAAGAAAAACTTGGAATTCAACCCGTGGTTATCAAGTCAGGCCTGAAGAAAGATTGGCCGAGCAGTTTTTCTGAGGTAACAGCTGAGCAAAAAGAATACCTGCAAAATAAACTCATCGGCCCTGCTTATGAAAGGTTTGTACTGCTTATCGCTCAGGGAAGAGTAGAGCAGCTAACTCCTGAGGAAATCAGGCTGCTTGCCGACGGCAGTATTTATAACGCTACAGAAGCGATGAACAACGGGTTAATTGATGAAATAGGCTATATAGATGACGCAATCGAACTGGCCAAAACGCTGGCTGGCATAGAAAAAGCTTACGTTGTCGAATACAAAAGACCGTTTTCGCTGACGAGTTGGCTCGATTCCAAAACTGAAATTCTGCCCAGACTCGACAGGACCGGCCTGTACGAACTAACCACACCCCAGTTAATGTACATTTGGCATGCGGAGTATTAGCTCAAACGGCCTTTCCGATTCCTGGCCATTATCATAACGCCAAAGCACAATAGCGCAACAGTTGCAGGCTCTGGAACAACCTCAGCATCGATGGTAAAACCAGTAATAAAGAAATGCTCCGCCGTTTCACTCGGGCAGTACGGATTATCATCATTGGCGCGAATGGTAAAACTGTCGATTCCTTCACCCGCCTGGAGCTGACTGATCCCAGAAAACTTCAACTTCCACAAATTGTCCTTACTGCCGCCAATTTGCTCAAAGATGGCTGAATTTGTGGTATCCAAAAATGGAAGATCAATTGCCCGCCCGGATGCCAGATCAATATGAAGATCCACAATATCGCTGCTGGCGTACCTGCTCAGCAAAACTTCCACGCTTGGGGCCTCCACCTGAAAAGCTGAATTGAATTCGAATTTGACATCTTCATCAACGTGCGGCGCCCCATTAGCACCGCCGGGGATATAACTATCAGGCCCGGTTCCGCCGGAAACATGCTTACTACCCTCGATCAGCGCCAAACCAGTTGCCGAATCCAGCCTCCGCAGTCCAAGGTCGTCTACAGTAAAGGCCCGGACACCAAGACCTTCGTCTTTGCCGTCAGGCGTTTTGTCGTTCTCTTTAGTAATGTACAACGCACCTGCCAGATAATCGTTAGTCCTTGGCAGTCCGTACAATGTATCCAAATGCGTTCGGGATGTAATAGTTGCAAACAAAGGATTCGCTGTTGTCCCGTTGCCGGCCAACCCATTGGTTTGGACGGTCAGAATACTTCCCTGGCCGGTTACAGAGCTTGTATAAAAACCCGGCATATCGGGATCAACTGTGCCACCACCATTAAGGTTTGAACTTCCGAGTCCAAGTGCGTCGGTTGTTAATTTAACTGATATTGGTGTTGCTGTTACCGCAGAAACGGTCAGAATAAAGAGCAGAGACCCCATAATAATTAGATTTGCTGATTTTCGCATCTTAATGCCCTCTTTTTAAGTATAGACTTTCCCTTTTATGCTGTACCGACATGTAAAGCCTAAGATATAACTCCGCCGGAGGCAATTCAGCAGGACAAAAAATGTCACAAGACCTCTAACTGCTTCAAAAAACAAGGCTTTAGCTACAAGAACCCACGAAGCAAATTGCCATTTCCTGAGATTTAAATCTTTCATATTACAAACCCCATGAATTTATGATTTTTGCTATTTTACGCGCCATTTGGGTTTTTAGTTATTCCATAAGGCATTCCCTGATACTAACAATAGAGGGTTAGCCGGGGAGGAAAACAGGCTCTGCCCCGATTTACAAATCTAATTAACGTGTCATTATAGGACTAACCTTTTGGTTTAGTTCATTTAGGTTAGATATAGAAGAATAGTTTTATTGAGATATTCTTTTGGCTTAGTTAACTAATAAATTTCGACACTGAAACCTGGGAACCGTGTTATGCGAAAATAGCTGCGATGAAGAAATTTCTCGGAAAAAGACCAATGATTTCAGAATACAAAAAAATAAAAACCAACAAAGAAAAAACAAATCTATTATTTGGTGAATTGCTTGTATCGAAAAGTCTTTTGACACACAGACAATTAAGAGAAGCTCTGGGTGAACAACATGATTATGATGGGCGTCTTGGCGAAGTGCTGGTCAGACTCAAAATGTTAAACGATGAAGAAATTGCTTCTGCTTTAGCTGAACATCTTTCGTTGGATTATCTTTGTTTAAATGACATAGCCAAGATAGACATGAAAATTGCACGAATACTGCCTGAAAATCTGGCTAAGCGTTACTGTCTCGTCGCTGTTGGACAAAAAGAGAACAAAATCGTCATTGCGATGTCTGACCCACTTAATGTTATCGCAATAGATACAATTAGATTGAAGATCAATCGACAGATTAAAACTGCAGTTAGTTCCCCCAGAGAGATTCGTAAGGCAATAGAAATTATTTATCATGGTTCTGATGTAGAAGAACAGCAACTTCGCGACTTAGTTGATATTGAAGTTGCCGGTGAGGGCAGTAAAGAAGATATCACTAAAAATGATATAGCTGAAGCTGACATAAGTAATGAAGTTGCCGCTACCAAAGCGCCAGTGATTCGCTTTGTTAACCTGTTATTAAGCCAGGCTATTAAAAGCAGAGCAAGTGACATTCACATAGAACCGCAGGAACATTTGATGTCAATTCGGATGCGAATCGACGGAGTACTTAGAGATATGGTTCCCCCTGCCAGAAAAATGCAGGCGGCGGTAACAACAAGAATAAAGATTCTTGCGTCAATGGATATTGCCGAACGTAGACTGCCTCAGGATGGCCGGTTTAAAATCAAAGCCAAAGATAGAGACATTGATGTAAGAGCGTCGGTTATACCCACTATATATGGTGAAAAGGCTGTTTTGAGAATTCTCGATTCTTCAGCGGTTGATCATAATTTGGATCGTCTTGGTTTCGAGCCCAACCTTCTCAAAGAGTTTAAAGCCATATTAAGCCAACCCTATGGAATAATAATTGTAACCGGCCCGACCGGTAGCGGCAAAAGTACAACCCTCTACTCCGCATTAAACTACCTCAAAAATCCACGACTGAATATTACAACAGTTGAAAATCCTGTTGAGTATCGTCTGGAAGGGATCAATCAAATCCAAGTCAAGCCTAAGATTGATCTTGATTTTGCTTTATGCTTGCGAGCTATTTTAAGGCAGGATCCCGATATAATTCTGATAGGTGAAATTCGCGACAAGGAAACAGTTGAAATTGCGACAAAAGCCTCCTTGACAGGTCATTTGGTACTGAGCACATTCCACACCAATGACGCCCCCAGTGCGATAAGCAGGTTGGTCTACATGGGGATTGAGCCGTACTTGTTGGCTTCAACCTTAAACCTCGTCATCGCTCAACGATTGGTCAGAAGGATATGCGATCGTTGCAGAGAACCGGTTGAGTTGAATGATTATATCCTTAAGCGTTTAGGGATTTCGGCTAAAGAGGCCGAAAGTATTGTTTTTTACCAGGGGCACGGATGTAAACATTGCGATGGAACAGGATATCTTGGAAGGTTGCCGGTGTTTGAGTTTTTGGTAATGGATAACGATATACGTGAGAAACTAATTAGCGGTGCCGCTGAATCTGAGATAAGAAAGCTATCACGTCAGAAAGGTTACGGCGGGCTGCTCGAAAGTGGGATAAGCAATATTCTTAAAGGGCTCACGACGGCCGAAGAGGTTTTAAATGTAACTTTTACGGAAAATATAAGAATTGAATAAGGGGAGAAACAAAAATGGAAATTTATAAATACACAGCTTTAGATTTATCGGGGGTTCGCAAGGAAGGTATCAGGCAAGCTCCCAGTTCGCTGGATATTCTTAGCTGGCTTCGCGAACAGAGGTTTACCCCAATTTCCGTTGTTCCTGCATCTAATGACATTAAAAGAAAAACTATAAGGTACAACCGCTCAAGAATCAAATCTTCGGACTTAGCAGCAGTTTGCTGGCAGCTCACTACCATGATAGAAGGGGGAATGACGGTCATTTATGCTTTAGAAACTATCTCGGAGGATATAGACAATTCGTATCTCAAGTATGTAATGCAACATAGTCTGGAAAAAATGAACAAAGGTGAAACATTTTCAGAGAGCATTTCGGCTTTCCCAAAGATTTTTAACCATCTGTCCGTTGCAATCATCTTAGCTGGTGAAAACAGTGGTGATCTTGCCGGGGCCTTACATAAATTGGCAGAGTATTTTGATAGTCGGGATAAATTAGCCAAGAAAATTCAGAGTTCTGTAGCGTATCCCGCATTCGTATTCACTTTTATCATTTTTATGGTTACCCAAATTTTAATCTGAAGCGCAACATTATTTATCCGCTCCATAACACCTCA
>CAZOPG010000119.1:0-6492 GCA_964581585.1 uncultured Planctomycetaceae bacterium
AGGTTGACGCGCTAAAAGAGGAACTGAAGAGGCTTACTTCAAAAGAAAATCAGGCAGGAAACCACAAGGCTCAGCAGAATCTGGCAGAGGCTGCTAAGCAAATGGAGGATTTCGATTTCAAGATGGCGCAGGCCTCGTACAAACCAGGTCAGGAACAAAAGAAGTTGGCCGAGGCGTTTGAAGCTCTGAAGCGTACAGGCGAGGAACTTGGCTCTGCCATCTCTGCGCTTAAATCAGAATTGCCACAAACTGAAGGGGAAACATTAGCCGGCGAGGCCGCCAAACTTGCCAAAGAAATGGCTGAGATTGCTAAACATCTCAGGAATGAAGAGCCTCTTGAATTGGATGAAGAGGCGATGCGCAGGCGTCTGAAAGAACTCGAACATATTTTTAAGATAGCCAGCCAAATGCAATTAGTGAACAAAGATGTTGCCGCCACTGCTGAACAACCCCCCGGCAATGTCCCACCAATTGGCGGCGGAGGCCTCAGATATATTAAACACATTCGTGCAATGCTAAAGGGTGACGGACAGGGTGGTAATTCCGGGCCATTAGCGGATTATTTTAGCCGACTCGCCCGCGAACTGTGGTCGATTGCATTGACTGCTAAGAAACTTGATAGCGGCGTTATTGAGGACGAACCTTCTGATGCCAGGTTTTATGAATTGGAAAATGAATTTTTTGAAAACGCAGCCAAATTTGGCCAATAGTTGGAGTGAATATGCTCTTTTTTGATTATCCCGGACACCTCATTGCAATTGTACTGCTTGTGCTTTTTGCTGTGGGGATCGTGTTTGCATATCTTTCGCGGCGTCTGGCAGGTGCAAAGTTGTGGGCACTGCTGTTGGCTCTGCTACAATATAGCGCAATAGTGATTCTGTTGCTCATACTCTGGAATCCGTCAACGCCGAAGATGAACGAACAGACGGTTAGAAATTCGGTTATGGTCTTTTTTGACACCAGTCAAAGCATGTCTGTCATCGAAGATCAGCAGACCGATCGTTTAGACAAGGCAATAACTATCTTCAGGGAAAAATTTCTTTCTTCCAGAGACGAGAGCCCGGAATACAAATTTTTTGGATTCAGTGGAGAATGTTATAACGCTGATTCTATTGGGTCTTTGCGAAAATGGGGACAGCGAACTAATCTGCATAATGCTATCGCCAGGATAAGTAAATATAAAATTTTGGACGGTGACTCTGCCCTTGATGGCAATAATCAGTTTGGCACAGGTAGGCCAGTCGGTGCGGTTATTTTTACCGACGGCCAGGCAGAGGACAAAAATGTAAATGCTTATCTGTCATCGTATGACAAGGATTTACAAGTTGTCATTGTTGGCATCGGTCAGAAAGATCCGCAATCGGATATCATGATCAAATCAATAAAAACTCCTTTACAGGTTGGAATAAATACTTCTTACAAAGTACAGGTTGCCGTTACCGCCAAACATCTGCAAGCCGGTACCGTAGTCGTTGAATTGCTTAAAGATGGCTATTTCATAGACTCGAAAGAGGTTCCCGCCGACCTGCTGACCAACGAGACCATAATTAATTTTATTGTTGGTGCCGACGAACTTGGCAGACACATTATTTCCGCAAGGGCAAGTGGAACTGTTGAGGAAGTGAACACAACCAACAACGTTCGGCAAAGAATAGTCGAAGTTATTGAGAGCACAAAGCTGAAGGTTCTTTTCTATTCGCAGGTCGCAAACTTTAACATTGGCAAAGTTCGACAGGCCCTTGCCGCAGACAAAAAGATTGATCTGGATTTTGGTCTCGATGCGATAGTGTCTCCAGATTTATCGAAAAAATCGTTGTCAGCTTGTGGCCACGTAAAACTGCCAAAAGATGCCCAGGGATTTTACAAATACGACATTATAGTTCTCGGTCCGTGCGTATTGGATAATCTTACAGCGGAGCAAGCTGACGGTTTATATAGCTTTGTCATCGACAGAGGCGGTGGACTTATATTACTACCTGGAAATGGAAAATATGGAATTGCTTCATGCGAAAAGAAAAAGCTAGTAACGCTTATTCCCGCAATCTTCGAGCAAGGCTCTGGCGACACTGTCTCAAGTTTTTCCGGGCAACTTGAGCTTACGCTTGAAGGGACCGGCAGCAACATCTTGACAGAGGCGGATTTGCAGGCTCAAGATACATCCTGCTCGCCGTATTACAATAATATTTCCAGAAAACCTGCTGCCACCACACTTCTGCAAGTAAGCAAAAGTCCTGTCCTATGCGCCCATCGCGTTGGAAGAGGAAAAGTCTGTATCGTCAATGCATCAAGACTTAACCAGTGGTATCGTCAGAATACTAAGGGCGGATTGCTTGGCAAATTTATGGCAGGATTGACCACTTATATTGGAACGGTCTCAAACCTTGAGGCAACTGTCGAAATTTTTGCTGAGCGTAAAACCGTAAATCCCGACACGGTTCAATTTGAAGCTTATGTGCGCGACAGCTATTTTGCCGATGTTGCCGATGCTACGGTATTGCTAACGGTTGGAGAAAATGTTGTCAGGATGGAACATGACACAGACGGGCGATACATTGCTCAGATCAGCCAAATTACCGATGAAGCAATAACTGCCACTGTACAGGCACAGCGAAATGAAGTCTTTCTTGGCGAAAAAACCATTGCTGCCAATCTTCCGCTTCCGCTAACTGAAATGGATAATATCGAGTTAGACAAAAAGTTTCTCAAGGCCCTTGCCAAACGGCTTGACGGCGAATATTTCGATGGTGATGACGTTGCCGAGGATATGTCATCGATGTTCAACGCTACGACACAGGTGAACAGCTTAACCAATATGATAAGTGTCTGGCCGAAATGGTCGATACTTTTGGCTTTATGTCTTGTACTAACTATCGGCTGGTCTATAAGAAGAGCTATCGGACTTGTGTAAATTATAGAGGTAGATATGAATAAAAAAATTATGATTGCGATCTTATTGATCGTTACGGCGGTTTCGGCCGCTGCTGAAATAGACGAGCCCAATAACACATATGTCCTGATTGTAGGCGGCATAAATAAGGACCCGGAAGAAAGGCAATCAAAAGACAAAGCGGTAACAAGACTTCAAAAGATTTTCCTTAAAAATGCTAACATTCCTTCCGGCCGTATAAAAATTCTTGTCAGCGATAACTCATTTGTCCACAAAAAGACAGGGCTATCAACCGCAGAGAATCTCAAAAAAATAATTGACGAATTGGCTTCAATTGTAAAAGCTTCTGATAGGTTTATTTTTTACTATATTGGACAGGCAAATGTTATATCGGCAAAGTTACGCCTTAATCTGCCTGGAGAAGATATAACACATGAACAGTTAGCTGAATTGATAAATGAAATCAAGGCTTCAAGAAAGGTGATTATTTTAGACTGTCCACATGCGGGATTAACTGTTAGAAAAATGTCAGGGCCGGGCCGAGTTGTGCTTTGCGGCTCAAGAAGCGACCAGCCCTACAGCCCTCGCTTTAGTGAATATTTTGTCCCCGCGATGATTGATATTGCAGCGGATGTGAATGGTGACGAAAAAATTTCACTGCTGGAAGCGTTTACTATGGCATCACAGCAGGTGGATGAGTTGTACCGCTCCCAGGATTTGCTGAAAACCGAAAATCCAGTACTGGAAGATGACGGCGACGGGATACCAAGTCAACAGCCATGGCGATACGAAGTCGAGGAGAATGATGGATTGACGGCTTCAAAAATTTTTCTTACCGAGGACGGCTAAAATGAATAAAAACGAAAAGGATATGAACAGAGGTACTCTTCTGAAGATAGCACTTTTATTGACAGCTATTGGTTTGCTGCCTGCATCCTCCGCCCATGCTGCTGCAAAGAGGAATGATCTTGATAAATACGATTTTCTGATGCCAAGAGTGAAATTCGCCTGTAGTGGTGGCGTTCAATGGAACGTTTACCCGGGAGCGGATGGAAACCTGTTACAAGAGCTAAGCAAAGTTGTAAGATGTAAAACCAAACCGGTAAATGCCAATGGTCAAAGTCCAATACACGGTTCAATAAAAACATTCAATGCTGTCGTTGACTTGACTGATATCGAGCAATTGCGCAAATACCCTTTTATGTTTATGACGGCTGAGGGACATTATGATCTGAGCAGAAGAAAAAAACAAAATCTCAAACAATATCTTAATGAAGGCGGTTTTCTTTTGATAGACGATTGTGTTTATGCGGATGGAATAGGGGGAGGCGACTTTTTTTATCAGAGTTCATGTTCGCTTATGCGAGAACTTTTCGGCAACGATTCTGTTAAGCAAATCCCAAAAAGTCATGAAGTTTTCCACAACGTTTATGATTTCAGCGACCGAGGTCTTCCGTACATTCAAGGCCAAAAACACCCCGCTCACGGCGTATTCATTGAGGGGCGACTTGCTGTATTTCTCAGTGCCACTGATATCCACTGCGGCTGGGCAGGCTGCTTCGGGAAACGTAGTCGCCAATATAAGGACTCTATACAAATGGGTATTAATATAATCATGTATGCGATTTCGCACTAAGAGGATTTATGCTATGTCGAAGTCGGCAAGTATCGCTGTATCAATAATATTTTGTGGCATAGTTACCGTCAGCTTTGCCAGGGCCGATGAAGATAAATATCTGAACGGCAGGGTAATTTATGCAGATGCCTCTGCTGTGCCTGGTGCTGTAGTCTATGCTCTAGACAAACACCATCGGCTGAGCATTAATAACAATACCATAATGGTCGCTGAAAATATCCCGCGAGCTATCACCGACCCAAACGGTAATTTCCATCTGAAAGGCATAGCTGATTCTAATGTTTTCCTCTTCGCCAGGGATATGGAAGACAACTGCGCATTCACGGTTCCAGAGGCCAATGTAAATCGTTCTACCGAAATAGTGATGCTGGAATCAGCAATGATAAGCGGCACACTCTTCAAAGGTGTCGAGCCTGTCAAGGATCAGAAAATAAACGCCCGCTATAAGTCCTCTAATCGCGTACTTCGATATACCGGCAGCTATAAAACAAATGCCAAAGGCCAATTCAAATTCCAAACTCTTATGCCGGGCGACTATCTTGTACAGGTAGTTCACGAAATCCCCCAGATCGGATGCTGCTTCAATAGCGTTGTTATTAAACAGGCTGAAATAACCGTTAAACCAGACGAAAAAAAGTTTCTTAAACTCGGCGGTACGGATTTTCCGTTTTTGAAGGGAAAGATAGCCGATACTGAGGGCAACGAACTTCATGGAGTGTGGGTACGCCTTGAACAAATTAAGCCAGCCGATTTCCAAAACACACCGAATGATAATACAAATGTAGCCTGGTCGGAAGTCACCAAAAAAGACGGCACTTATCAAATTTTCGACATACCACCCGGCCAATACAAACTGCACTGCTTCAGAAGATTATCGCTCAATAATTACAGCAGAGTACTGCAGACAGAAAAAAACATTACCATCAAAGATGGCAAAGCAGAAAATATCTGCGACGTTGCGATTGATCTGCAACCTTTTATGCCGTTAAAATACGGCCAGCAGACTCCAGAACTGACGGGTACTCTACTCAGTGGAGAAAATTTCAACCTTGCCGCACATAAGAACAAAATAGTCGTTCTGTATTTCTACGCAAGTTGGTGCTCAACCTGTGTTACATCGATGAGCAAATTTGACGATTTGGCCAAGACCTTCGACTCCAAAAAACTTTTAGTATTAGGCGTAAACCTTGATAAATCAATTGAAGAATGCAGGCAGTTTATTTCCAAAAAGAAAGTTCATCATCCACAGCTTTTTGCAGGCCCATGGCAGAACAGCCAAATACGAAAGGATTTTCATGTGTCTAATGTCCCCACAAGCTTCATTATAGATGCCGAAGGTAAGATCGAACAGATCGATCTGTTCGGCAGAATACTAAAGGAATTCGTAAAAAACCTTTTGCAGTAACAACTATTCCTATTTTTTGCCATAACGAACACTCCTTTTAAATTTGGGCATTATAACCTTTCGCCAAGTGTCCGTCATCTGTTTAGCACCTCATTCACAATACTTGCCAAAAACTCTAACCGTCCTTTTGAATACGCCCGGCGTGACTCGAACACGCGGCCTTCGGTTTAGGAAACCGATGCTCTATCCTGCTGAGCTACGGGCGCAATAACTTATATTTTGATAACACCTGTATTTCGACTCACTCTATACTCAATAGGGCGGTTTTGCAAGAAAATTAAGGGCAAGCCTCTACTGCTTCAGAACAGACGAAAATTAGTAAACTATTTTCAACGGCCCAAACACCGGCAGTGAACGGTCAGCACCATCGGTAATATTGCAATATGGCAGAAGGCCAAAACCATAGTAAAGCGAGATAACATGTTTTTCTGTTACTGGTAGGCTTGTTTTTAGAATTGCTTTGTTGCCCTTAAGTTCAATGGCGTAAATAAGTTTGCACTGGGTATTATCGCTGTGTACCAGATTAAAGCCGGCAGGCCTGCCGGCTTTAATCTGGTACACAGC
>CAZOPG010000120.1:0-6441 GCA_964581585.1 uncultured Planctomycetaceae bacterium
GTTGTGCTAGCGGCGGTGATTTTTGTGGGTGTTTTCATGAATGGAATTGAAATGCCGCCAGCAGTGATAGGCGGTGTTGTGCAGGGATTTCCCGCAAAAGAGGCCGGTCTGCAAAGCGGTGATGAGATAATAGAAGTTGACGGCGAAACGGAGGTGGACTTTACCAGTGTCGGAATGGCGGCAGCACTTTCGGGAAAAGATGAGGCGGTGCCTTTGACAGTGCTGAGGCGGGATGGGAGCGTTGAGGAGTTTGAGTTGGTGGCGAAAGATATGCCGGAACTTGGTATTCGCGGGTTTGGTATTATCCCAGCAATGACGCTGACGGTGGCAAACGTGGAGGATGCGAACAAACTGCTGGCGAAAACCGGCTTTACCAGCGGCGATAAAATTGTCGCGGCTGAGGGAAAAGATATCGAGCATATGTGGGAGCTTGAGGAGATCGTTAAAAATTCTTCCAGTCCGAAGATCTCGGTGTCAGTGCGGAGAGAAGGGGTTGAAGATGTTATTGAAAATACGCTTGATTTGCGGCTGAGGATTTTGGCAGGTACCGATGTTAATGATCAATCTGATCTGTCACACATTTTTTCTATGGTACCTCGAATTGTTGTCCGGGGTATCGGTAATAAAAAGACGGCCAAAGTGCTTAAAGATGGCGATATTATTGTAAAAGTTGCTGATGTGGATAATCCGACATTTCTTGAACTTCGCAGATTGACTAATGAATATTCAAAGAAAGAAATGCCGATAGTGGTTTTGCGTGATGGAGAAATTGTCGAAGGGTCTGTTAAACCTGTCAAAGTGAGCAAAGGCAAAGCTGAGATAGGTATCGGTGCAGAGCTTGACGCAGAACATGCTGTCGTCGCGAAGACTATTAAGGCTGATGATGAGCTTTTGCCGTTAGAGATACCTTCGGGTGCACAGATCGTTTCTGTTGATGGCGAAAAGGTTGAGAACTTTTATGACGTTATCAGAATTATAAGGCAGTCGAAAGGTGAAAAGATAGAATTGAAATATTTTGCCGTCGGCTCTGATGGTACCGATAGCGTAACTTTTAGGGTGCCGAAAGATAAGGATTTTATAAAGGCCGAGCCGATGGTATCGACTGGGGTACCGTTCAAGACGTTGAAAAAGCTTTACAAAGCGAGCGGGCCTATCGATGCGATGCAGATAGGGTGTAGGAAGACTGTGATGTTTATTGCTCAGACGTATGTAACAATCAAAGGGCTTATCATGAGGACGGTTAGTGCCAAAGGTCTGATGGGGCCGGTAGGGATGATAGCGATGAGTTCGAAGATCATCTCCGAAGGGGCTTTTGCACATTATTTCTATTTTATGGGCCTGATAAGTGCGTGTCTTGCGGTGATGAACTTTCTGCCGCTGCCGATACTTGACGGCGGGCTGGTTCTTATGCTTGTTATCGAAAAAATAAAAGGCTCTCCGGTTAATATTAAGATCCAGGAAGTGATAACATATATCGGCCTGGGCCTGATCGGGGCACTTTTTCTGTGGATCACCTATAACGATATCGTCCGAACGTTTTTTAGTTAACAACGACACAGTTTGTATTGTGGAGAGTTAAATGTATAAGGAAAAAACAGTCTGTACAGTTGTGCCGGCCTACAACGAGGAGCATCTTATCGGCAGGGTTATCAAAACGATGCCGGAATATGTCGATAAGATTATAATTATTGACGATAAGAGCACCGATAAGACCGCAGAGGTTGTGAAAGGCTATGCGGAAAATCAGCCGGAGAGAGTGATTCTTATTGAACATGAAGAAAACGCTGGCGTTGGCAGTGCGATCGCGACCGGCTATAAGTGGGCTCGTGATAATAAGATGGACGCTACAGTTGTTATGGCAGGCGACGCGCAGATGGACCCGGAGGATTTGCCCGGACTTCTTGAGCCGGTAGTGAATGGCGAGATCGACTACTCAAAAGGGAACAGGCTATTTACAGGCAATGCGTGGAATCTGATTCCGAAAGTTCGCTATCTTGGCAATTCGTTTCTTTCACTGCTGACAAAGATCGCGTCGGGATATTGGCATGTTGCCGATTCTCAAACGGGTTATACAGTTATCAATCTGAAAGCCCTTGAGCTTATAGATATTGATGGGATATATAAAAGATACGGCATGCCGAACGATATGCTTGTTAAGCTTAATATTTTTAATTTGAAAGTTCGCGATATTCCAATAAAGCCGGTTTATAATGTTGGTGAAAAAAGCGGTATTAAAATTCATCATGTTGTGCCAAAACTTTCGTGGCTGCTGTTTAAGTGTTTCATGTACAGGATGAAGGAGAAATATATTATTCGCGATTTTCATCCGCTGATCTTTTTTTACGCTTTTGGGGGCCTATTCAATCTGATGACAGCTATTTTGTTTATCAGGCTGTTTTGCAAATGGTTTACACAAGGACATATCCCCCCAATGAACGCATTGGCTGCAATGTTCTGCTTCATGGCAGCGGCACAGTTTACACTCTTCGCGATGTGGTTCGATATGGAAGCAAATAAGGATTTGAAGTGAGGATACTCGTTGATATTACCCATCCTGCCCATGTCCATTTCTTTCGCAATGCTATAAAAATATGGCAATCACATGGACACCAGGTGGCAGTAACAACGAGAAAGAAAGACATTACTATTGAATTGCTCGAAAAGTATGGTATTGCCCATACAGTACTCAGTGAGATGGGAAAATCGAAATTGTCTTTGCTTGCCGAGCTTATAAAAAGAGACTTTGCCCTTTGGAAATTCTGCCGAAAGTTTAAGCCTGATATTTTGACCGCTATCGGCGGAGTTTTTGCTGCCCATGTAGGGTTTATGATCCATAGGCCTGTGGTCGTTTGGGATGATACTGAACATGCGTGGATATCTCACAAGATGACATTTCCGTTTGCAAACTCCATTAAAACACCTGATTGTTATACAAAACAATTAGGCCCTAAACAGGTTAAATATGCGGGTTGCCATGAATTGGCTTATTTACACCCAAACAGATTTAAGCCTGATATTGAAATTGTCAAATCTCTTGGAATAGACCCTGAAGAAAAATATTGTATTGTTCGTTTTGTCAGTTGGCAGGCGCATCATGATGTTGGCCAATCTGGCTTTGATGAAGATTTTAAGGTTAATTTTATAAAAGAAATTTCAAAACATGCAAGGCCATATATAACATCTGAACAACAGTTGCCAGAAGAACTAAAACAATATCAACTCTCGATACCTGTTCATCAAATTCACCACGTCATGGCCTTTGCCAACCTTTGTATTACCGAAGGTGCAACAATGGCCTCCGAATCTGCAATTCTTGGTGTACCCACAATTTACATCAACACTCTTTCAGCCGGAACAATAGAAGAGTTTGAAATACATGGCCTGTTGTGTCAGATAACCAACACAAATAAGGCATTAGAGAAGTCTATAGAAGTTTTAAACAATTTCGATTCAAAACGTCAATACAGGAGCTTAAACGACAAATATCTTAGTAACAAAATTGATGTTACTGACTATGTTGTTGAGACTGTTGAGGCATATTTAAGTTTATAACAAAAAAGGCAAGTTTTTCTCGTTTTTGGTTTAATATTTCGGTATAATGCCACCAACAAGAGGGAGAAAGTGGGGTTTCTGGAGAGAGGAGAACCGCTTGGAATGCTCTGTATTTTTCCCTTTTTAAGCCAATTTATCGGGTAATGCGCAAATTGTGCATTGAATGTATTTTATCAATTTTTTTAAGGGAGAGAGAAATGAGAATGTTATCATTAATTTTGATGGTTTGTTTTGCCGTTGGTAGTGCAAGCGCTGCTCTTGTAACTCAATACGAGTTTGAAGGCAATGCTGACGACAGCATAGGAAGCAATGATGGCACTTTTGTGAATGGGGCCTCGACAGTTTTTGATGCTGGCAGAGGAAGTCAGGTGCTAACTCTTGACGGTACTGATGATTATGTTAATGTCGGTGATCAAGATTCACTAAATTTTGGCGCAACGAACAGTTTTTCGATATCAGCATGGTTTAAGACAAGTCAAGACAGCACAAATATATGGCTGCCGATAGTTGAAAAAAGAAGATGGGTGGCAGATTCTGGATATGGCTATTACAAAGAGGGTTATTCATTCGGCATTTATCAGAATAAACTGTATTTCGGTATCGAAGATGCAACAAACCATGGAACTGGCATTTCCGGTAATTCTATAGTAAATGATGGCTTGTGGCATCGGGTTAGTGCTGTAAGAGATACGGCTGAAGACAAAGTTTATTTGTATCTCGATGGCTTTTCTGACGCAAATCCTGTAACTGATGCTACGGCTGGTTCTTTGGCGACGACCGCAGAGTTTCAAATAGGCAAAAGAAAAGCTGCTATGCCGGGTGTTGACTACTTTTATTTTGATGGCCAGATAGATGATGTTGAAATATACAATCATGCGATACCGGAGCCTTGTACCATTGCGTTGCTTTCGCTGGGCATTGTCGGGTTAGTTCGTCGCAGATAGTTGTTAAAAATTATTGGAAATCTAAAAAAACGCCAGTTTTGCTGGCGTTTTTTATTGGTTTTGGTTGTTATTGTGTGTTTTAAGCTATTAGGTTATAATGCCGGCTTGACCGAAACCTTTTCGGCAAGGATTGCGATTTTGTGGCAGAGTGAAAAAATAGGTGATTTTGATAAGAGGTGAAAATGCTAAAAGATACTCTTGGGGACAAATCGAAGGTTTCGGGAATAAACTACTGGTTTTGTGCAATTGCAATAATTATTTTGTTTTGTTGTAATCATGGCAGAAAAATAAATACTCCTTTCACAGGCCTTCACAGTTGGGGCCAGGCCACAGGTGCCTGGGCAATGCGTTCGCATGTTAATTACGGTTATGGTTTTACAAAAGGCGTAACAACATGGGCGGTCGGTAATCCACCAACCGAAAATCCTAAAAGATATTTCGACCATCCCAACCTCGGCAGTTTTCTTGCAGGGGTAACGGGGCGCATCTTTGGTGTAAAAGAATCCACGCTCAGAATAGTTGATATATTGAATGGGATAATTATATTTCTATTGTTTTTTAAAATTTTAAAAGGTTTAATAAATGAATATATAGCTTTACTTGCGGGGCTTTTGTATGCCTTATTTCCAATAACAGGCTATTTTGCGCCTGGTGGATATATGATAGTATTTGCACTTGGTGCGATGTATTTTTATCTGGTTCTTATAGAGGATCTCAAGGACAATCCTAAACCTGCTATATGGCATAAGGTTGGCCTTGCCGCTTGTCTTTTTTTTGGTCTTCAAATTACATGGACGGGTTTTTTCTATGCTTTTGCGATCGGGTTTCATTATGTTTGCCGGTGTGTGAGACGAAAACAACTGCCTGACTGGTCGCTTATTACAATCATGATCGCTGCACCGTTCTCATCACTTGCGATAACGTTTCTAATTATGGCCGGCGGCTACGGCTGGGATGTTACAAAAATATTTGATCTCTATAAATGGCGGGCTGGGAACGCTGAAGTTGCGGCTGCTTCTGCACCTTTTAACTGGCAGTTATGGTTTGAAACTCTCTGGAAACACTCGGCTACCAATTATACCGTTCCCATCATCGTGGCTGCACTTGCATATATAACCGTCGGTCAGCTGTTGGTTTTCGTCGGCACTAAAGATGAACGAACTGGCCGTTTTAAGTACCAGTTCCCGCAGTTTTGGCTTTTCATGGTTCCGGCAATTACACAGCTATTCGCATTGCGGGGCTGTCTGTGGAAACACCAGACTTGGCTGCATCCGTTTGACCCGTTTATTGCTATCTCGGCGGCTCTTGCGATTATGCTCTTGTTTGACCTTGTAAAAAAAATAAACTTTAAGCTCGCAGTCGCAATTTGCCTTATGACAATCACTGTCTTCGCAGGGTACTGCATTGCTGGTACAAACTATTATTACGATATTCGCTGGCAGCCTGAACAAAAAATTGATATGTTCAAAATGCTAAACGAGAAAATTCCAGCTGACAAGTACCTGCTCAGTTTCGAGCCGTTCACTGTTAATCAGCATAAATCAAAAGGCGGCTTCTACCGGCCGGAAATAGCGTGGTACCTCGACAGGGAAATAGTTCAGGCAAAATCAATAAATGAAATTGAAAAATATGCAGCTACTGGGAAATATCCGTACTATGTTATACCGAACATACCGCAACTTCAGCAGTTGGCCCGACCATTGATGCAGAAATACGAATACCAATATATTCCCGGCGTGCAGGGCAAACAAACCAAAGATGGCAAATTCCTACGAGCAGGAATGTATCCATATCTTATTTTTGATCTGTACAGCAAAAAGGGTGATTGAAACGAATGAAAATATGTATGCTTTCAAATGCACTTTCGATACATACCCAAAGATGGGCAACAGCTTTTGCTCAGCGAGGCCATCAGGTGCATTTGCTAAGCATTCGTAAAGCTGAT
>CAZOPG010000121.1:0-6404 GCA_964581585.1 uncultured Planctomycetaceae bacterium
CACAGGAAATCGTGCAATTCCTGGTCGCTTACAAATCTGTTGTTAAACACCACATTTGACTGTATTCCAAGGTCCTTAACTATTCGCTGTAATTCAAAGCGGTAAGATTCGCCCTCAAATTTCAAAACTTCCGGATGTGTCGCACCGAGAATAATGTAAAGAACAGACGCATCGGTTTTGACAATCTCCGGAAGAGCTTTGAGCATGACCTCAATTCCCTTGCTTCTGCCAATAAGGCCAAAAGTCAGAATGGTTGTGCGATTTTCAAGGCCGAGTTTGTATTTGTAGTAACTGCTGTCCACAAAGGGCAAGTCGGGTATGCCGTGAGGAATCAACTCAATTTTCTTTTTGCTGATGCCATAGACGTCTTTGAGTATCTTTATCCCACGAGTATTCATAACGATAAGCTTGCGTGAAGCCTGGCACAGGTCCATCATCGATCGATAATATTCAGGTTTAGGCTCTTCAAGCACCGTATGAAGTGTGGTTACTATAGGCGATTTTACTTTGTGCAGGAACAAGTTCAGGTATGCTCCCGCTTCTCCGCCAAAAAGTCCAAACTCATGCTGAACGCTGATTGCCTGAACATTACTGAAATTGATATAATCGGCGGCGCATATATAATCATTCTTTATGTTAGGCCGAATTTCAAACTCCACCGGCTCCGCATATTGAAGCTTCTCATTGCTCATCGCAACAACTAATGGCTCAAATTTCCCCACGCTGGCAGTGCCAACACCTTTTATCAAATCGGACGTAAAAGTGGCAATTCCACACTTTCTCGGCGGAAACGAAGCCACAAAAGCTATCCTTTTGCCCAAATTCTTGGCCATGTCTTGCACCCCTTAGAATAGATACCATTTGCCTCGTCATTTTACGCGCATTATCGGCCTTTGTCAAATACAAATCCAAAAAAAGAGGACAAGGTAGGTCATTTTATGCTATTGAATTTCCTTTTCCCGATATCTTTTTACAGAATAGTATTGAGCAAAAAACAGTGGTAATATGGCAAATTATCAGATATAAAGTATGAAATTAATAAGCTTGCTGAAAATCCTAGTAATATTATACTGAGGCGGTTTTACTAAAGGGCGATATCAATGGAGAACAAAGATATACAAAAGTTGACCGAAGCGATTGAGAATACGTATGTGGACGGTTCCGGTATAAATTTCATCGACGTGTTCAACCTGCCATTGCGGGACAGAGTCTATGAAATTCTCGACCTGCTGATAGAAGTGATATTTCCGGGCTATACGGGTATGCAGATTATAAGCCGGGATAATGTCGGAGAGGTAATCGGCAGGCTCGTCAACAGGATAGATAGCGAGTTGAGCGAGCAAAGTGAACGGGCCCTTCGCCACCAGTGCCGATTAGAAAAATGTCCCGATTGCGATTGCCACCTCAAAGCTAAGGAAGCTACGAGGTATTTGATCGAGCGTATTCCAAAGATACGCCAATTTATCAAGACCGATATCGGCGCGGCGTTCGACGGCGACCCGGCAGCGCATTCCTTTGACGAAATCGTATTGAGCTATCCCGGGCTTTTTGCCATCGCGACCAACCGGATAGCGCACGAGTTGTACCTGCAGGATATCCCACTGATTCCGCGAATAATGAGTGAAAAGGCTCATCAGAAAACAGGAATTGATATTCATCCCGGTGCCAAAATAGGTGAGAGGTTTTTCATCGACCACGGCACAGGCGTTGTCATAGGTGAAACTTCCATTATTGGTAAAAACGTCAGATTCTATCAGGGCGTTTCGTTGATTGCGATGAGTATACCGAAAGACGCTCGAAAGATAACGGGACGTAAACGACACCCTACAATAGAAGATGACGTTACAATTTATGCTGAGGCAACTATATTGGGCGATATAACAATTGGTAAAGGTTCTGTGATCGGCGGTAATGTTTGGATCAAGAATTCGGTGCCGCCGGATATGGTCGTCAGTACGGCGAATCCGGAACTCGTTTATAAAGAAAGAAGAATTAAAAAGGAAAAGAAGCAAAAGTGACAGACCTCATTGACAAAATTAACAAGCTGAGAAAAGAAAAAAACGCGGTAATCCTGGCGCACAATTATCAGATAGGCCAGATTCAGGACATCGCTGATTTTACTGGTGATTCTCTGGGCTTGAGCATCAAGGCCGCCGCCACAGAGGCCGAGGTCATTGTATTTTGCGGCGTTCTTTTTATGGCTGAGACGGCGGCGATTTTGTCACCAAAAAAAACGGTTCTTTTGCCCGACAAAGAAGCGGGCTGTCCGATGGCGGATATGATATCGGCCGAGCAACTGCAAGAGATGAAAAATAAGTATCCACAGGCAGAGGTGGTTTGTTATGTAAACAGCTCTGCCAAGGTGAAAGCTCTCAGCGATTACTGCTGCACAAGTTCCAACGCTATCGAGGTGGTTAAGTCGATCGAGGCGGACAAAGAGATTATTTTTATTCCCGACAAAAATCTCGGTCAGCATGTAATGGAAAACACAAATCGGAAGTTATTATTGTGGCCAGGCTACTGTCCGACACATGCCCAACCGCCAGCCGAAGACCTTAAAGGTATTCAGGCTGAGCATCCCGGCACGATTACACTTGCTCATCCGGAATGCAATAAAGAACTCCGGCTTTGCGCAAATGAATTGCTCAGTACCGGCCAGATGCTCGATTATGTTTGCCGAAGCGAAAACAATGAATTCATTATCGCAACCGAAATAGGTATAATTCATACGTTGCAGAAGCAAAACCCTAACAAAAAGTTCTACTCGGCTTCAAGACGATTTGTCTGTCCAAACATGAAAAAGATTACACTGGAAAAGGTTTTATTTTCACTGGAAGATATGAAATACAAAATCAGTATTGATGAAGATATTGCCGAAAAGGCAAAGGTTGCACTTGAAAGAATGGTTAAAGTTTTACCTTCGGGGCCATAATGGACCAGTTTGATAAAAATTCTGTGGGAATTGTAGAAACGAAAAAGATTCGGATCATAGAAGCTGATGATCCATTGACGCTGCAGTGCGGCAGTGCTCTGGGCCCGATTGATGCGGCCTATGAAACTTATGGGGAAAAAAATGACACTGGCGATAATGTTATTTTAATTTGTCATGCACTTAGCGGAGACGCACATGTAGCAGGGGTGAACAGCCCCGAGGACAAAAAGCCTGGCTGGTGGGATACAATGGTCGGTCCTGGCAAAGCGATCGATACAAATAAGTACTTTGTTATCTGCTCAAATTTTCTGGGCGGATGCAGTGGTACGACTGGCCCGACATCGGTTAACCCGGCAACTTCTAAGCCTTACGGACTGAACTTCCCGATTATCACCATAGCTGATATGGTTAAAGTTCAGAAGTTGCTACTGGATAAGCTCGGAGTAAAACAGCTTCTTGCGGTTATTGGCGGGTCCGTCGGCGGTATGCAGGTTTTGCAGTGGGCGATTGATTATCCTGATTTTGTAAAGGCCGTCATACCAATTGCAACAACGAGTCGGCTCGGAGCGCAGTCGATTGCTTTTGATGCGGTTGGCCGAAATGCGATACTGGCAGATCCGAATTTTGCCGGGGGAGATTATACCGACAAAAAACCTCCCAGCAGAGGCCTGGGTATTGCTCGAATGATTGGGCATATAACATATCTTTCGGAACAGGGTATGCGGGAAAAATTCGGCCGCCAGTTGCAAAACGCTGATGATTATAGCTATGATTTCAATTCGGAGTTTGCTGTTGAGACATACCTGGATTATCAGGGACAAAGTTTTGTGGAAAGGTTTGACGCAAACAGCTACCTTTATATAACCAAGGCGGCGGACTATTTCGACTTAAAAAAACGTTACGGCTCTTTGAACAAAGCATTTGCTGATACAAAATGCAGGTTTCTTGTAATCAGTTTCACAAGCGACTGGCTCTTTACTCCTGCACAGTCCAGGAAAATAGTCGACGCTCTTGCTTCAAACGGCAAAGATGTCACTTTCTGTGATATTGAATCGCCTTACGGCCACGACGCTTTTTTACTTGAACCGGAAACCCTTGGGGCTTTTCTTTCCGGCTTTCTGGCAGTTACACATAAGCCTGCAGAAGGCAAAAATCACAAAATTCCGAAAACTCAGCGGAGCCTCCACAGGCAGGCAGGCAGAATTCGTGTTGATTATAAAGTAATTGAATCATTGAT
Source organism: uncultured Planctomycetaceae bacterium (assembly GCA_964581585.1). GTDB lineage: Bacteria > Planctomycetota > Phycisphaerae > Sedimentisphaerales > UBA12454 > CAZOPG01. Next base: position 4,170 of record CAZOPG010000121.1, read on the forward strand.
AGAACCGAACAGTACCGTTCTTGATATCGGTTGCGGAGATGGCCAATTGCTGTCAAATCTGATATCTGACAAGAATATAAAGGCTGAAGGCATTGAAAACGACCAGAACTTTGTCTTGGACTGCATAAGACGCCGACTGCCGATTACACAGTATGACATAGAGGAAGGCCTAAAGAATTATGCTGACAAGAGCTATGATTATGTACTGTTATCACAAACCGTACAGACTATAAAAAATCCGGAAAAGGTTTTTACAGAATTACTGCGTGTCGGAAAAAAAGTTATTGTCAGCTTCCCAAATTTTGCAAACTGGAAATGCAGAATGCAGTTGTTCTTCGGCGGAAAAGCACCCGTTACAAAACAACTGCCATTTAGCTGGTACGATACACCCAACATACGGAGTCTGTCTATGAAAGATTACGATAGCTTTTGTGAAACTCTTGGCGTAACTATAGAGAAGAAAATACCACTGGTTAAAACGCGTTTTAGTTCGGTAAAGATTGTGCCCAATTTTTTCGCTGAACAGGTTATTTATGTTACAAGTAAGGAGTAAGAAGTGGACGAAAAAATTAAATATCATTTGGATACACTGGCTTTGCATGCAGGTCAGCAGGCCGATTCTGACACACTCAGCCGAGCGGTGCCGCTTTATCAAACCACCAGTTACTGTTTCAAAGACACCGATCATGCCGCGAACTTGTTTGCGCTGAAAGAGTTTGGCAATATCTATACACGGCTGATGAATCCGACAACAGATGTGCTTGAAAAACGCCTCGCCGCGATGGAAGGCGGCGTCGGCGGGTTATGCTTCAGCTCCGGAATGGCTGCGATTACTACAGCTGTCTTGAATATCTGCAAAGCGGGCGAGCATTTCGTCTCAGCCAGTACGCTTTATGGCGGCACCTATACCCTGTTCAGTCAAACTTTTCCAAAGCTGGGTATAGATGTCACTTTTGTTGACCCCTCTGATCCTGCCAATTTCGCCGCGGCGATCAAAGAAAACACTCGGCTGATTTACATTGAAAGTTGTGGTAACCCAAAAAACAACATCCCCGATTTTGAACAGATTGCTGACATCGCCCACAAAAACAACATGCCACTAATGTGTGACAATACCGTTACTTCTCCAATGTTATTACGGCCGATTGAATATGGCGTCGATATTGTTGTACACAGCTGTACCAAAATTATCGGCGGACACGGAACGAGCATCGGCGGGGCCATCGTCGATTCCGGTAAATTTGACTGGACCAACGGCCGATACCCTGAATTGACTGAGCCGGACCCAAGCTATCACGGCATTAAATATGTAGAAAGCTTTGGAGAACTGGCATATATATTAAAAGCGAGAACACAATTTCTGCGGGATATGGGCGGGTGCATGTCGCCCTTCAACGCGTTCCTGTTTATCCAAGGCCTGGAGACAATACATCTGCGAGTGCCCCGCCATTGCGAAAACGCGCTTAAGCTGGCCAAATGGCTTGAAAAACATAATAACATTACATGGGTCAATTACCCTGGCTTGAAATCGCATCCCGATTATAAGCTGGCCCGGAAATACCTACCTGACGGCCAGGGTGCGATCATCGGTTTTGGAATCAAAGGCGGCAGAGAGGCTGGGATAAAATTCATTAACAATGTAAAACTTGCCAGCCATCTTGCAAATATTCTCGACAGCAAAACTCTCGTCATTCACCCGGCCAGCACGACGCATCAGCAATTAAGCGAAGAAGAGCAACTCAGCACAGGTGTTACAGAGGACTATATCAGAGTATCTGTCGGAACTGAAAACATTGACGATATAATAAATGATTTTCAGCGTGCGTTGAAAATTAGTTCTGAGGACTAAAAAAATGTGGGAATATACAGATAAAGTAATGGAACATTTCCTGAACCCGAAAAATGTCGGTGAGGTTGAAAACCCTGACGGTGTCGGCGAAGAAGGTTCACTGGCCTGCGGCGATGCGCTGAAATTGACTTTCAAACTCGACAATAAAGGCAGGATAGCGGAGGCTAAATTCAAAACTTTCGGCTGTGCCAGTGCGATAGCTTCAGCCTCGATAATGACCGAAATGATAAAGGGAATGACACTGGATGAAGCGAGCAAAGTTACAAACAAAGATATCGCAGATGCACTTGGCGGACTGCCTGAACAGAAAATGCACTGTTCGGTTATGGGAATGGAAGCGCTGGAAGCTGCTATTGCCAACTATCACAGCTGCAAAGGAGAGGGGC
>CAZOPG010000122.1:0-6397 GCA_964581585.1 uncultured Planctomycetaceae bacterium
GTGATAGATGAAAGTATTGGCGTAGATATTTTGCTTTGCTTATCATCTGTACGTCCTCAGTAAAAATGAAACAAAATCAACTCATTTCTTAGAGAAACTTTCGGCTCCTTAGACAATTATTCTACTGTTTATTTCTATTCTTTCAAGAATTGTTTTTGCCTTAAATTCGGCTCGACGCTCATGTTTTTTTAACCTTTGCTATAAGAGAGATCATCAGTGCTCTATCGCTGGGAGATAGAAAGATCTGGATTTTACACCTTAATCTTATCCATTGATCCGTATATCCCATTGTAATTGCTGAATATTTTAAAAGTCTCCAATCTTCCAATTTTGGGCTATGTCTTGATACCAGCCATGCAATCTGTTGTAAGAATTATTATTGGAGCAATAAAAGTGTTCAGGATCAACTGCTTGCTATTCATCTTTCAGACAGTTTACCTGGCAAAGACAACCATCTTCCCATTAGTTCAACAACTGATTGTGCAATTATAGAAGAAGTGGAGTACCTTGTGAGGAATTCTGTAAATGATGTGGTAATTATTTTAGAGCAATTAACCTTAGAGCAATCCATTAAAAGTATACATTTTCTGAAAAAAACGAGAATATTTGGGGATAGATATTTTGACTGGTGAATGTTAAAGTAAAAATGCATGATTCACATATCATTGCAGTAGTAATTTTAACTTTCCATCTTGGTTGTGAAAAGTAGGATGTTGTCTGCCAGGGAGAATTCTACCCTTAATTCTTTGCTTCTTTATTATAATCTGCCAGTGGTTCACGATTCTTCCATTTACAAAGCCATTTATCAAACAGATGCTTTTGTCCTGTTCGGCGGGATTGTGTTAGAGGAATGATGCTTTTTCTTCGCCACTGTGTGATTTCGGTGGCAATTTTAATACTTGAAGTGTCCGGCACCTTTTTCGGTGCTAATTCATTCGGGTCATCGTGCAAGTTATAAACCGCCACAAGATTATTGGTGGGGTCATATATATATTTTTTATTACCCAGTATATAGCCGGCCGGGCCTTGATTTATCCACGTTGAAAAGTATATTTTTCTGTCCTTAGCAGAAGGGGCTTTTAGCATATCGATTCCATCAAAATGAGCAGGTTTTACGTCAAAACCCAGCAAAGACAGAATTGTTGGCGTAACATCGATAGAGGACCCCGACCGCTTTATCTTTTGTCCAGCTTTGGCCAACTCCGGTGCTCGCAGGAGCCAGACAATACGCAGACCCTCTTCGAACGGTATTCTCGAATGGCCAAATCTGCCGTGCTCTCCAAAGGCTTCGCCGTGATCACCCACAATACAAAAAATTGTATTTTCGGCAAGATTCAGTTCAGCCAGTTGTTCGTCCAGAGCTTTTATAAATGAGTCTGTATAGGCAATTGTCTGTCTGTACCGTTCTATAGGTTCTCCTTCATTGCTGCCGAACCATTCAGGCACTTCATATGGGTCGTGCGTTGCCGAGCAGAGTATAGTCAGCAGAAAGGGTTCATCGTTTTGCTTTATCCAGTTTTTGATTGGTTTGAGCATAACAAATTCATCGCTTGCCAGATAGCCAAGATGTGTATTGGGGTCATTGAGATCGTCTCTGGCCCAGAATTTGTCAAATCCGAGATTGTGAACCAGGCCGGGCCGGGCTTCAAAATCGCCTGATGCAGACTGAAAAAAAGCTGTTTTGAAGCCAAGTTTGTTTTTCAGAATGGTTGCAAGGCTCGCATAAGGTTTTTCTGTTGGCACCGCTTCTACAAAATCCTGGCTGACCGATGGAAACCTGCCGGCCAGAATGGAAAAGCAAGATTTGGTTGTATGTGTCATTGGAGCTCTGGTGTTCTCGAACAAAATTCCCTCCTCGGCCAGCTTTGTAAGATAGGGGGTCAGGTTGTTGTTTTTGTTGTAAAAAGAGGTTTGCCTGTATGCTATGCCTTCAAGGATCACAACAACAACGTTTTTTAGTTTTTTTGCGGCTCTTTTATTCGGCAGGGGAATGTCAAGTTCGCCATCGACAGGAAACTGGCGTGTCGCTGTCGAATAGTCTGATATCGCAATTTTGCCCTGCCTGGATGAAAATATAGATGCGATAGCCTTGAACTGGCTGTTGAAGCGAAGCGGTGCCGATATCATTGATTCGGAGGTGTTTTGTGCATTTGTCCTGCCGACGAAAATGGCCGCGATCACAATGATAACATATAAAACAACTCTTTTCATAAAGGCTTTGGTATTGCTTTTTGGTGGAAACGGTGTTGCCAAAACTATAAATAGAAATGTTAAAGCTATTGCACTTGGCCCGAGCAGCGCCACTGCAACAATCGGACGCAAAGCGAGGTGATGGCCGATTATCATAAAGCGGTTTACTGGATCGCGAAATAATGGCATGAGAACGGCGGGTAATATTTGCGAGCCTGTCGCCAGTAGCCAGCCGGCGTTGAATACCGACCATGTGCAGATGACAGCGGCTATTAGTAGTACAGTACGCAGGACAGCTTTTCGCGGCCAGAAGAAAGCGACCAAAGACAGGACGAACTCAAGCCCCAGCAAAACGACAAGATCGGCACCTATCCAGCTAAAGTATTCGCGGACTCGGGCGATATAGAAGGCCCAGTACAATTTCGCCAGAATCGTACAGAGAATCGCACCGCCCATAATAACGGCACAGGCCCGATACCCCAAAAAGTCGAAAACTTTCTTTGGCCAATGTGCCGCTGAGAGCTTTGTTTGCAATTTCCCACTTCCCATAGATTATGATTATACATAACAGATTGATTTGTTACAAGCGGCTACTGTTGGTTAATCAAAATTTACCCTCATCTTTGATGTGGATTTGAACGTTTTTTCTATGTCCATCGGAATGCTCAAAATCCACATTCATATTACGCATTTTTCTGCCGACAAAGAAAAGTTTTATCGCGTTATAACAGCACGCACCACCGGCCACAATAAAAATGGCCGCGGCTATCGCGGCAAAGATCTCTTTCAGCACATAAACACCAACGCCAAACCCGATCAGCAAAAGTCCAACTATAAACAGTCCTTTTGCGAACCCCTTTGACATCTGCGACATCGCATTTGTACAGTATCTGAAAAACATAAATATCCTTTCTATCTGCAGGCAAAAAAACAAGGCGGGCTTTTAAACCCGCCTTGCGTAATACTTTTAGTACATTCCGCCACCACCGCCCGGAGGCATTGCGGGGGCTTCTTTCTTTTCGGGTATTTCGCATACCATCGCATCGGTCGTCAACAGCAGTGAAGCAATTGAAGCACCATTTTGCAGAGCGGTGCGTTCGACCTTTGTCGGAACAATGATGCCGAACTTAATCATATCGCCATACTCTTTTCGCATAGCATCGTAGCCGAAGTTCACTTCGTCGCTTTCCATAACTTTTTGTGCGACGATGGAGCCATCAAGCCCGCCGTTGGTTGCGATTTGCTTTATGGGAGCCAGAACTGCCCTTTTTACAATATCGATACCAATCTTTTCGTCGCCTTTGGCTTTTACCTTGTCCAGAGCGGCCAGGGTTCTAAGCACTGAGACACCGCCGCCTGGCAGGATACCTTCTTCAACTGCGGCACGGCAGGCGTGCAGTGCGTCTTCTACGCGGGCCTTCTTTTCTTTCATTTCAGCTTCGGTCGCAGCACCGACGTTAACCTGTGCGACGCCACCGGCCAGTTTAGCCAATCTTTCCTGCAATTTCTCAATATCGTAATCGCTGGTTGAAGAATCGATCTCAGTTTTGATTTGCTCAATACGTCCTTTGATCTCTCCGGTTGTGCCGGCACCTTCGACAATTGTTGTGTTTTCTTTGTCGATGGTTACTCGCTTTGCCTGACCAAGTTGGGCAAGCTCAACGTTTTCAAGCTGAACGCCAAGGTCCTCAAAAACAGGCTCGGCACCGGTAAGAACCCCGATGTCGCCGAGCATAGCTTTTCTTCTGTCGCCAAAGCCTGGAGCCTTTACAGCGGCAACCTGCAGAACGCCGCGAAGCTTGTTAACTACCAGTGTTGCCAGTGCTTCACTTTCTACATCCTCGGCGATGATCAACAGGCATCGACCGGCCTTTGCAACTTTTTCCAGCAGCGGCACCAATGATTTGATTGCGCTGATCTTCTTTTCGTTTACGAGAATGTAGGGCTTTTCGAGCACTACTGTCATGTCATCCATGTTGTTTACGAAGTGCGGACTGAGATAGCCTTTGTCAAACTGCATACCTTCGAGCAGTTCTACGGTTGTCTCAAGTGATTGGCCCTCTTCGACTGTGATGACGCCGTCTTTGCCGACCTTGTCCATTGCCTGAGCCATGGTTTTGCCAATTTCGGCATCCTGATTCGCCGAACACGTCGCTACCTGCTCAATCTGCTTGCTCGACTCAATGGGGATGCTCATTTTCTTTAGCTCATCGATAATTTTTTCAACAGCCATGTCGATGCCGCGTTTTACCTGCATCGGATTGGCGCCGGCTGTAATGTTTTTCAGACCTTCATCGTAGATAGCCTCGGCCATAATTGTAGCAGTGGTTGTGCCGTCGCCTGCAACATTACTTGTTTTGCTGGCAACTTCTTTAACCATTTGTGCGCCCATATTCTCATAGGCGTCTTCGAGTTCGATTTCCTTGGCTACGGTTACGCCGTCTTTTGTTACGGTGGGTGAGCCAAACGATTTTTCAAGAATTACATTTCTACCGCACGGGCCGAGCGTGATTTTGACGGCCTGAGCCAGTTTATTGACACCTTGGCGAATGGCCTGTCTCGCTTCGGTGTCAAACGCTATTTTTTTTGCTGCCATAATAAAAACTCCTGTGTTAGAACACTTTTTTTATTTTTCTACAATCGCCATGATATCCGATTCATCCATTATCAGATACTCGTTGCCATCAAGTTTTACCTCTGAGCCAGCATAGCTTGTGAACAGAACCTCGTCACCTTTCTTAACCTGTAGTTTGCTCCTGGATCCATCGTCGAGCAACTTACCGTCGCCGGTACAGATAACCTTTCCTCTCTGAGGTTTTTCCTTGGCACTTTCCGGCAGTACGATTCCGCCTGCCGTCTTCATCTCTGCTTCGAGACGTTCGACTAAAATTCTGTCAGACAATGGTCGAATTTTCATCTTGCTTTCGCTCCTTTCAAAAATTTCATTTATTAAAATTGACTATTTTTTCTAAACAACGCCTATTGCATTGCAAAAACTTCACTATCGTATCTTTTCATAAACAGTCTGTTCAACTGCTGCTGCAAAATGGTCATATCTACCGGCTTGGCTATAACGCTGAAAACGTCCAGGCCGAGTGCTTCGCTTAACATTTTGTCCTCAATGCTCGTGCTGAGCAGAATACATGGCAGATGAGGAAACCGGTTTCGGATGATCCTTGTTGTGCCCAGTCCGCTGAGCTTGTCGGAGTCCATATCCAATATCGCGGTGTGAATTCTCCGCTGCCTTATGACGCTAAGTGCCTCGTTCGGATTCCTGACCATCAGCACGTCGACGCCGCAGGGGGCAAAAATGTTCCGCAACGCCTCAGGCCAAGCCCACTGATTGCCGTTTACCAATACATTTATCTTTTCTGAAACCATAGTATCTGCCTACAACAAGACCTCACTACCCACAGTTGAGCAAATTATGTGCCACCATTACTTATTTCGAATCTATTTAACATAACTACTTTTTTGACAAGCAGTTATATTAAAATAACATCATTATCATACTCTGGCAAATCAGCAGATATTTTCAGCCGTCCCTGCCAGTTTGGCCGATAGTTGGAAGAATCTTGACAAATAGGTGCTGGTGTGGTAGAAATGCGGGTCTGGATTCGCCATAGGCGGTCTTTTTTTTGGAAAGCGTTATGCATGGCTGTGCATAACGCTATTGTTAAAGTAGAGGTGAAGATATGAAAAAACAGCTTAAAGTGCCGGATTCGATGGCTGAACAAGTTCGGAAATTCCTTGCTGAAGAAAAAATCAATCTCGAAATTGTTGATTGTTCCTGTGATGTGGAAGTTGTGATCCGCGGGGAGAGCCTTGAAAGTGATTTGGCTACGATATATTCGGGTGGATGGATCGGGTGCGAGACTGCTCGTGCTTTAGCGAAAAAGCTTGCGATTTCAATCAGACAAATGGGCAAACTGCTGGATCAGCTAAATGTCAAAATTCGCAAATGTTCTCTGGGATGTTTTCAATGAGCCTTGTCTGGATCATTTGCGGCGGAGGTCGAGGAGTTGGCAAGACGAGGCTGGCAGAGGATCTTTGTCGGGTGTTGCCGGGGAGTGTTTATGCCAAGTCTGGGCATGGGAAAGTTGTGACGGATAAATGTAAAAATTATTTTCATGATCTGGCTCAACTACGCTCTTTCATAGAAAAACGGCGTTATTTGAATAAGCACATTGTTATCGAGTCAAACACT
>CAZOPG010000123.1:0-6386 GCA_964581585.1 uncultured Planctomycetaceae bacterium
CATGAGGTGTTATGGAGCGGATAAAAATGTTGCGCTTCAGATTAAATTTTGGGTATCCTTATAATAAAAAAAAACGGGGCCGTTCGAAACGACCCCGATAGGTTACACTTAATTTTGGTTTAAGTCAACTATTTACCCATTCCAAGGATGTCTGAGATTCCAGAGGAAATCATGGGTGCGAACTTTACAACCACGCCGGCGAATACCACGCTTACCATTGTCATCAGCTTGATAAGAATGTTCAGGCTCGGCCCGGAGGTGTCTTTGAACGGGTCGCCTACGGTATCGCCTACGACAGCGGCTTTGTGAGCTTCAGAGCCTTTTCCGCCGTGTGCTCCCTTTTCGATTAACTTCTTAGCGTTATCCCATGCACCGCCTGCGTTGTTCAGCATAACAGCGAGGACAAATCCGCAGGTGAGTCCGCCAGCCAGAAGGCCCATAAGCCCGGCGACGCCGAGCAGCAGGCCGGTAGCGACGGGCATGATTATTGCCAGAATTGACGGTACGATCATCTGCTTTTGTGCACCTGCGGTTGAAATCGAAACGCAGCGAGCGTAATCAGGTTTTCCACTGCCGTCCATAATGCCAGGAATCTCTTTGAACTGTCGGCGAACTTCATTGACCATATCGCCGGCAGTTTTGCCAACGGCCTTCATCGTCATGGCGCAGAACAAAAACGCCATCATTGCTCCGATGAAAAGGCCGCAAATAAGCATTGGGTTCATGATTGTCAGGTCGTAAGCATTAACAAAGTCGGAGATCGAAGCGGTTGCTACGTTTATTGCTCCGTTTGCCTGAGCTGCTATGTCGCCGTTGACGAATTTGGTGGTGCCGACGGTATAAATTCCATCTCCACTTTCATCGGCGAGGCGACCGACCCATATCTTTATTCCGCCAATCAGTGCTGCCAGCAGTGCCAGAGCAGTCAATGCTGCTGAGCCGATAGCAAAGCCCTTTCCTGTTGCGGCGGTTGTGTTGCCGAGAGAATCGAGGGCGTCTGTTCTTTCTCTGACCTTTTCGCCAAGGCCAGCCATCTCTGCGTTTCCGCCAGCGTTGTCAGCGATTGGGCCGTAAGCATCTGTTGCGAGGGTGATACCCAGTGTTGAAAGCATGCCTACGGCGGCGATGCCGATTCCGTAAAGGCCGATGCTCATATTGCTAAAGCCGCCGGGAAAACCGAAGGCACAAATGATACATATGACAATAGTAATTACTGGCAGGCCGGTAGAGAACATTCCCGTGGCAAGGCCGTTAATAACTATCGTTCCGGCGCCCATCTTGGCGTGCTCTGCGATGTCCCTTGTTGGTTTGTACTCATCGGAGGTATAATATTCAGTGAATTGTCCAATCAAAACGCCTGCGAGTATTCCGGCTACAACTGAGCCAAACAATCCCCAGGTTAGCCAGCCGGTTGCGGCCATTATTGCTACGGCGATTACGATCAATATCGAACTGCTCAGCGTTCCAGTCAGCAGGGCACGGAGTAGATTTTTCTGTGAGGCGTTTTCTTTACATCTAACAAGGAAGATGCCTACGATGGAAAGTAAAATTCCGATGCCTGAAATCAGTGTTGGCACTAAAACGGCTTTCAGCGGGGTCAGCTTGTCTCCGAGTACGCTAAGCGATAGTGCCGCTCCCAGTGCGGCTGCTGCGAGAATTGAGCCGCAATAGCTCTCAAAGAGGTCGGCTCCCATTCCTGCGACGTCGCCGACATTATCACCGACGTTGTCTGCTATGGTGGCTGGGTTTCTTGGGTCGTCTTCGGGGATGCCTGCTTCAACCTTGCCTACAAGGTCTGCACCTACGTCGGCGGCTTTAGTATAGATTCCGCCGCCAACACGAGCGAAGAGGGCCTGTGTCGAGGCACCCATTCCGAAAGTTACCATCGTCGCGGTAATCTCGGTCAGTTTGGCACCTTCTGACATACCGCCTGGCACCCAGGTTAAACCGAGCCAATATAAACCGTTCTGCATGTGCGCGGCGGTGTAGATGAACTTGTCGAGGAACAGGTACCAGAGTGTGATGTTAAATAATCCGAATCCTACAACGACCAAGCCCATTACGGCTCCGCTTCTAAAGGCGACCTGCAATCCGCTATTGAGACTTTGCATCGCTCCCTGTGCGGTTCTGGCAGAGGCGTTTGTGGCAGTTTTCATGCCCAGGTATCCGCAGAGTGCACTGAAAAATCCGGCGGTTAGAAATGCTATCGGCATAAATGGGCTTTGGACGCCTATGTAAGCCAATAGGGTGAAAATAGCGAAAAAGAGTATAAACACAGCCGCCACAACCTTATACTGGCTGAACAGATACGCGTGGGCACCTTCACGCACATGGCTGGCAATTTCAATCATTTTTTCGTTGCCTTCGGGTTCAGCCATCACCTTCTTGTAAAAGAAGACCGCGAAAAGCAACGCCAGAACCGAGGCGACGGGTGCGATGTACCATATTGGCGGTATGGCATCGGCGGTCTGGCCGTCAGCGGCTGAGGCAGTCGCGGCTAAGGTTAGGATTGGCAAGAGTAATCCGGTACTTTTGCTTAACAACTTCATTTTTTGACTCCTTTTTTAAAATAATACTCATAGTAAATTTAGCTTTTGCCACAGTTTATACAAATCGCGTCTTTTTGCAAGAAATTAGTTTGGATCGGATTAGCGTTGTGGGCGGTGATTGGTTTTTTGTTTTAAAGAACCCCTAGAATGAATCTTGGGGCTATTTGTCAGAACGCAATATCGAATCCGTTATGTTTTGTGTCGATGGGGAGGCCCTTAATGTTGGTGTCTTGAATTGAAAACGTCTCCTGAAGGTCGCGAACAAAATCTTCAATGTTTTGCGAGTTCCCCTGAGCTAATGCCTCAACCTTGCCGTCAAATGTGTTACGTACATAGCCCGCAAGTTCATAGCGTTTCGCAATTGTCTGTGCCGTAAAGCGAAAACCCACGCCCTGTACTCGTCCGGTGAAGAGAATATGTTTAGCGACTTTCGGCATAGATATAGTTTTTATGGCTATTGATTACCTCTCATTTCTTCAAGTGCACTGTAGCCGCATTCGGGACATTTGTCGGGGGTTCCATCCTGGCCTGTATAATCGGGAATAAAAATTGCTTCACATTTCTTACATTTCTGTGCCAGATATGCACTCTCCTCTCCACAGAATTTACATGCTAGCACCGGTTGTGTCATCATCATTGGTATCATACCTTCAGGTTGAGATGCCTGCATCATTTTTCGAAATTCCTTTGAGCTTACTTCATAGTTTTGGCCGCATTCAGGGTTTGAACAGAGCAGGATCATGGTTCTATTTGTATCGCTACCACCAGGGCCGCCGCCAAATATGCCCATTGACTCGCCGAGGAAGCCGAGCACGAGAACAGCAGTAATTCCAACGCTTACCATTAAACCGATTTGACTCCAATGTTTCTGCATAATTAGCCTCCAAAAAAATATTTGCTTTTTATACGACACTGGATTATTGCAAGATAAATCCAGATTGTCAACTACTTATTTTGTAAAGAATATAGAGACATGTTTCTAAGCACAAAGAGGGCTTTGGTTGCAAAGTGTACAAAAAACATACAGAATAGTTAGCCATGCGGTAATTTTTGGTAATGGGCTTTGGGTATTCTTCGGCTGTGGTCTGCTCCCCAAAAATCACAAAAAAACTTGCACAAATTGCCAAAATCCCCAGTATTTCCAGATTTTTATAATCCTGATATTGAACCGGTGCCGAGTTCACACCCTGTGATAAGCCAATCGACAATGTTCGTGATTATGGCACAGGGATTTTTTTGACTTTTCTGGCGTCAAGTTCTCTGTCGAAAATGCCGTCTTTAGTTAAGGTTCCCTGAAAGATTTTGCTTCCGTTTTCGGTGATGGTGACTTTTTTTGAAAGGTCTATTGGCGCACTTTTGAGATAAAGTCTGTAATCAACAGTATTGTTCGTCTTTATTATAATCTTCTGGCCAGCTATTTGAGCATTTATTTTGGCGTATCTTTTTTTATTAAATTTTTTTGTGATTTCGGCCCAGTATGCCCTTGACGGTTTTTCGCTGATAAAGCTGATGTTGGAAGGTTTTTTGGATTTTTTTTGAGCCCAAAGCCATTTTTCTATTTGTTCCCAGTCGATCCAAAAGCTGTGCCCCATGCCCTCGTATTCAGTATATTTCCAGTGCTCAAAGCCAAGCTCAACCGCTTTTTCGTAAGCCCTTTTTGAATACTTGGCCGGCACGACGCGATCCTGGCTTCCGGTATTGACCCAGAAGGGCAGGTTACCTCCGTTGGCGACCATTTTCAGATCGTCCATGGCTCCGCAAACTGGTACGCAGGCTGCCCAGATGTCGGGGTATTTAAGGCCCAGGTTGAATGTCCCTGCGCCGCCCATTGAAAATCCACACAGATATATTCTGTCATGGTCGATATTGAAAATCTGTTTTGCAAGTTCAACACACTCCAATACATCCTGCTCGCCGATACCTTGGTACCATGTGTCACCTCTTGCAAAGGGACCTATATGAACCATAGAGTTTATGGAAGGTGCGACAATAGGGCCATCGCCAAGGCCGTGAAGCACCACCAACAGGGGCCAGCTTTTTGTCTTGGTATAGTCTTTGGGAATCTTGACCAGCATTGGCTGTAAAGTATTGTCTATTTTGCTTTTGAAGGTAAGATTGGCGAGTCCGTTTTTGGGCAAACTTTCGATTTGCCGGACTAATTTGTGAACTGAGTTGGTATCTGTTATCGGTTCTATCGCAAAGACAGAATCGGCCCAAAATAAAAAGACAGATACGAGAACGATTGAGGGCAAATATTTTTTCATTACTTCCTCATGAGTTTGTAAATAACGGTGTCCTGGAGTTTATTGTTTATTCTGATAAAGCCCGGCAGAGCAGCGTATGGTTCGGCGCCGAGTGAAAAGAGGATATGTTTTTTTTGGATGTCACAGTTGAGACAATAGCAAAGAATGGTTCGATTGCCATTGAGGCTGGATTGTTTTATGGTCTTATTGACCAAATCTTTGCTTCTATGCAGAAATCCGTCCAGTATAAAAAATTCAAGAATAGCGATATGGTGCTGCATTTTTGATGGCGGTGTTTTTATAAAAGATACTCCGACGATGCTTGAACATTCTTTAGTTTGCAGAACACAGCCGCGGCCGCTGTTTTGCTCAATGGAATTCATCAGGCCAGGGAAAACTGGTAAAAACTTCTGAGTTTCAGCGTATCTTGTAGAAAATATCTGTTCGCAGAAATCAAAGCTGTATATTTCCGCAGATTCGCAAAAAAGGGCTGAAACGTCCGCAAAGTCTTTCCAGTTGATTTTGCGAACAATTGTCTGCTGATGGGGAGAATGTCTTTTGTTGAATTCCTTTTTATCTACAAAAAGCTTTCTCATCACGATGCCGCTATATTTTGCGAACCCGAGTTTTTTATACAAATTTACGGCAGGGATATTATCTTTTACACCAAGGTATATCACCTGGACATTCTGAGCTTTAAGGTGTTGCAGCAGCATCTTACAGACCTTTAGGGCCAGGCCTTTTTCTCTGTATTGAGCGTCTGTACATACAGGTCCCATGATAGCGATGGTGGGATTATCCATGGAATTCAAACAACCTGCTGCTGTCAGGATTCCATGGCTATTTTGAGCAATAAAAAACGTGCATTGAAGTTGGCTGCTTAAGGAGCCGGTTAATGCTTTTGCGAAACTATAGTCCCCGTATTCAAATATATTCAAAAGAAAAAGTTCTATCTGCCTTGCTCTTTCAGGTAGTGTTGGAGAGCTTATCTTAAGTATCTTAATGTCGAGTTTTTCTTTGGTTTCAGTTCGCATTAATTGGAAGGTTCTGATTGACTTGGCTTCAATAAATTTTCTATCGTTTGAAATACTTCAATCATTTCGGAATTGAAATCGTCTTTATATAATTTTTTCTGTTCAGTCGGATCTAATTTTAGGTTATATGCAAAAATGTCACCCTCCTCGCATACGAATTTATACCTTTCGAATCTGACCGCAAAACAATCGGAAACAGCGCCGCCGGTATATTCGAGGAATATAAAATCTCTCTTGCTCCCTGGTTTGTTTTCGATCAGAGATTTAAGGCTCTGCCCTTTGCACTGAGCAGGCACAGGTAGTTTCGTATAATCGAGTATCGTCGGCATGATATCTATACCGCTTGCAAATGAGTCTATTACATTGGGTTCATTTATATCCGGAACCGAGAGCGCAAGCGGCACATGGATTAACTCATCAAAAATTCCATGATGACTTGTATGGCCGTGCTCATAGAACTGCTCACCATGGTCGCCTGTAACAATAATTACTGAGTCCTTGAATCTTCCCTCCTCTTTCAAAAAATCAAGCAATTCCCCCAGATCATGATCGGTCTGTTT